>JAADIR010000191.1 GCA_013151245.1 Chlorobiota bacterium | reverse complement strand
CAAGTTTCAAATCCGTCCAATTCAGGCATTAAAACATCCAGCAGAATTAAATCCGGTTTTAGTCCCGAACTTAAAATTTTAAGGGCTTCTTTTCCGTTTAAAGCGATACTACGTTTATAATTCTCAAGTAGTTTGTTCAGGATGTCTATGTTTGCCGGAGTATCGTCAACAATAAGAATTTTTCCATATTCGGTTTTCATTTTCAACTCCAAAATTTTATTTAATTCTTGCAAGTATTTCAAGGGATTGTTCAAATCGATAACCGTTAACGCTTTCAATTAAATCACCGCTTTCGGTTTCGTAACCTTTAATTATTCCAATTTCCTTTACGAGAGCGATTGCGTCCGAATCGTGAAATTTTAATAAATCCGCTAAGCGCTCAAGTTTTTCCGTTACTTCTTCAATCGGCTTTGCGGATTTTACATTCGAGTCTTTCGCCGGGTTATTTTTCGCCGCGTCGGAATTCCACTTTTTTAACGCATTTAATATTTTGTTTAATTCTTCAAAAATATCGGCAAAAACTTTTTCGAACTCTTCGGTTTCTTTTTTCAGCAGAGACGAATGCGCGTTTGCGACTGCGTTATATAATCGTTTCATTCCTAAAGAACCGGAATTTCCTTTAAGAGTATGAACCATTCTTAAAACCGTTTCCATTTCATTTTGGTTCCAAAAAGTTCTAACGCTATTTTCAAAACCGGAATAGTTTTTTTCAAATTTAAGCAATAAATTTAGGAAAAGATTTTCGTTGTTTCCAACAAGTCTCAATCCCTCTTTTGCGTCAATTCCGTCAATCTCCGGCAAATTAAAATCGGTTTCGTTCCGTTTAATAACCGTTTTCGAAGCGCGTAAATCAATTGGAATTCGGTTGGTTTTTATTTTATCGGGGTCTATCCATTTAAGCAAAGATGCGAAAAGTTTTTCGTGTTCGATTGGTTTTGTCAGATAATCTACCATTCCCGCTCTATAACACTCTTCCTGAACTCCCTGCATTGCGTCGGCGGTCATAGCGACGATAGGCAATTCGCGATATTCGCGCAGTTTTTTGATTTCTTTTGTGGCTGTGAACCCGTCCATATACGGCATTTGAATATCCATCAGCGCCAGAGAATATTTTGACGGAACGCCGGAATTTTTCACCATTGCAACGGCTTCCAAACCGTTTTCGGCAATTTCAACTTGTATGCCCGACAAGGAAAGAATTTCCGAGGCAATTTGCTGATTAATTTCATTGTCTTCCACTAATAAAACCAAAGCCCCTTTTATCTTTTCAAGTTCTTTATTCCGGTTTTCCTCTTCTAAATTTTGAACGGAAACTTTTCTGTCCCCGGCATAAAAAGAGATTATTTTATTATAAAGATCGGAAGGCAGAACCGGTTTCAGTAATATTTCCGCGCTTTTCATTTCGTCTTCATATTTTTCTATATATTCCATATCGGCTAAAGACGCGGTTACAATAAGAGGAGTATCTTTCTTAAGTTTCTCGGATATTTTATAAATTATATCTATACCGTCGGATTTTATGTTTTTATAATCGATAATAACCATATCCAATTGCTGTAAGAAACTTTCATTATGATCTTTCAAGATTTTTTGTGAAGACTCCACGGTATGTGCGTTCATACCGAACGAAAGCAATATTTTTTCAATATAGGTTCTTATTTTTTGATTGCTGTCGCAAAACAGAACTTCTTTGCCGGATAAAACATTTAAAAGTTTTACGCGATTTTTTCCGGCTGTCTTTTGCTTTCCAAAAGTCACTTGAAAATAAAAAGTAGAGCCGACATTTTCTTCGCTTTCAAACCAAGTTTTGCCGCCCATCAAATGGGTAAGTTTTTGACTTATTACAAGCCCCAAACCCGTTCCCCCGAATTTTCTGGTTGTTGAAAGATCGGCTTGCTGAAATGCAGAAAAAAGTTTTGATTTGTGTTCTTCTTTTATGCCTATTCCCGTATCTTTTACGGCAAACAATATTTCCACGCTGTTTTTTGTTTCTTTTACTACATTTGCGGAAATAACAATTTCTCCTTCGTGCGTAAATTTTACCGCGTTATTTGCATAATTTGTGAGAATTTGTCCAATTCTAAGAGGATCGCCGATTAAGTTAATCGGATTTTCCGAAGAAATATCTAAGATAAGTTCCAATCCTTTTTTATAAGCTTTTTGAGACACAAAATTTATCGTTGATTTTAAAACGTCTTCCAAATTAAATTCAACGCGCTCAATTGTCATTTCTCCCGCTTCAATTTTAGAAAAGTCGAGAATATCATTTATAATATTCAGCAATAATCCGGAGGAGCTTTCTATTTTTGATAAATAATCGGTTAACTTAGGCGAGGTATTCGACTGCAGCGCCAGATGCGTTAAACCGATTATTGCGTTCATCGGCGTACGAATTTCGTGTGACATAGACGCTAAAAATCTGCTCTTTGCTTCGGTAGCCGCTTCCGCCGCGAGTTTTGCTTCTTTCAACTCCAAATCGTTTTTCTTCTTTTCCGTGATATCTTCTTTTACGGCAACATAGTGCGTAATTTCGCCTTTTTCATTCACTAACGGCGAAATAGTAGCTTTTTCCCAATATAGCTCGCCATTCTTCCTTTTATTTAGGAATTCCCCAAACCATACTTTTTGGCTTATTAACGTATCCCAGAAATCTTTATAAAATTCTTTCGAATGCTTTCCCGAGTTCAATACAACCGGGGTTTTACCAATGACTTCTTCCAAACTATAACCCGTTGTCTTTGTAAAAAACGGATTGACATATTCAATAACTCCGTCTCTGTTGGTAATTACAACCGAAATTGAAATTTGCTCAATTGCGTGATAAACTTTTTTCAATTCCAGATTTGATTTTTCCAACTCCGCAATAGTTTGTTCGACCTTTAATTTTTGAATATTAGCGTCCTGCATAATGCTCAACGCAGCCATTCGAGCTTTTTCCAGCTCTTCGTTCGATTGCTGAAGTTCTTTAGCTTTCTCTTTTAATTGTTCTTCATATTTTTGTTTTTCCGTAATATCTTCAAGAATTAAAATAAACTCTTTCTCATTTCTTGTTTCGTCAAATATCTTTGAAAATGAAATGGAGACAAGAATAGAATTTCCGTTCTTCTTTCTGCAATTTATTTTTGAAGATAAGCGCTGCTTTCTACCGGAAAATACCGCTTCGAAATCGTGTTTTACGCTGGAATTTGTTTCGGAGTTAAAAAAGTCATAAATGGTTCGAGTTAAAAATTCTTTTTCCGAATACCCAAGTAAGTCCAAAAGATATTTATTTGCTGAAATTAATCTACCGCTTTCATTTATATTTGCGAGTCCGATAGGCGCGTTTGCATAGGTTTTCTTATAAAGATCTCTGCTTTTCTTTAGCTCGGATTTGGCTTTGACAATCTCCGAAAGGTCTTCTACTATTGCAATATATGTTTTATTGTCTTTAAAAATATTATCGCTAAGAATCAGTTTTACCGGAAAGATTTTCCCGTTTTTCTTTTTCCCTGAAATTGCCTCTTTATCTTTAGAATATTCGGGAATTACCGTTTTAATATTTTTCTCGTCAAATTGAGAAGCGTAAACGGAATCGAATAATATCGAAAAATCTTTTCCGATTATTTCGCTTTTTTCATATCCGAAAATTTTTTCGGCTTCCAAATTAAAAGTTCTTATTTTTCCGCGTCCGCTGAATGTAATAATGCCGCTCGAAGCTCTGTTGAGAACTTCGCTGTAATAGTTTTCGCTTTCAAGTATTCTTTTCTTTTCTTTTTTGTGTCGTCTTTTTAATAAAAATATAAATAAAATTGTTAGCGCAACAATAGAAAGGAAAAGTATGTGAATTAAATTGTTAAATTTATAATAGGACTCCATCGCTTCGGATTCGTAAATTTCAGCGCAGAAACCCACGTTAAGATTGTCGTCCCACCGCCAAGCGCCAATAACCGGCGCTCCATAATAATTTCTATAAGGGGTCGGACTATTGCCGGAATTATGCCGCATAAGCTCGCGGGCGGATAACGTAAACCCCAGCTTGTCTCTTTCCGCTTTCGCTTGTTCTCCATTTAAAAGATTTACTCCCGGGTCCCGCATTTCAATATTACAAAAGCTGAATTCATTCGGTTTAAGAATGCCTAACTTTCTTAAAACGCTTGTGTTTCTTACTTGCGTTAGAAGCGTTCCATGTTCCGAAATGATATAAGCTTCCCCGGTTTTTCCAAAATCTCCGGTTTTAATTATCGAATTCAAATCGTTTAACGGGCTATATCGTATTGCCATTATTGCAATAATATTAAAGTCGAAATCTTTAATCGGTACGAAAGTAAAAACCGTCGGATATAATTTTGTCGTTGCGCCTATTTTTTTTTCAAACAGCGTATCAGTCGTTATTATTGGAGAAAATTGAGGTTCGCCGTCAAAAGCGTCTCGCAGTCTATATGAAAAATTTTTCCATAAATCGCTTTTTCGCCCCAGTTTTTCTTTGTCCGACGCAACTATATTTAACGAGTCTTTAGAGATTATAAAAAATTCCAGGAAATCCAAGTTGACGGAGGCTCTATTTACAAATCTCCTAACTTTTTTTTGAACTGAATTATTGAAAATATTTTTCCCTTCTTTTTTTAACTTAATAAGATTTATCGTTTGCCTAACAAGAATGTTGCTTTTGGACAAAAAAACCGTTTCCTGTATTTTGTTTTTCATCCAATTGTTTTTTATTAACTTTTCGGAAGTTTTGATTGAATTTTCCAAAATAGTCATGGTATTATTTCTTATTTTCATATCTTCTTTCGAAAGCAGAAAATTTAACCCGAACAAGGCTAATGCGAGGAAAACGATTACAACGGTCGTTTCGGCAAGAAGTAATTTTTTATTTTTCTTGTCAAACGTTTCGGCAAGATTTCCAATTCGTTCAATATTATTTTTCCCGGTTTTAAATTTCATCGTTGTCTTTCTCATTTTTCCACACGGTTGGATAAGGAGCGTCAACTCCCATTTTTTTTGCCAAAGCGTTTATTTCTTCTTTCAGTTCAATTATTCTCATCTCACGGTTAATCATTGTTTGATTAAATAATTCCAATTCCTTGGTTTTTATGCTTAATTCTTTTTCTTTTCTTTTTCTATTCGTGATATCCCGTCCGGATCCAAGCGCCGAGATAATTTCTCCCGCGGCGTTAAATTCCGGCACGTAAGTTAAATCGATCCAAATGCCGCCGGGAAGCTCAACTTCAAGTTTAACTTTTTCTTTTGTTTTGAATACTTTTTTAACCGCGTCGTCCAAAATTTCGTGTAAACCGGCTGGAAAACCGATTTCTTTGTTTGTTTTGCCTAGAAAATTTTCTATTTCAATTCCGGTAATTTCCGTGGCTTTGTGATTTATATATACATATCTGTTTTCAAGGTCAATTCGCATAATAGCGTCGTCCGAATTATCCAAAAGCTCGCGGTATTTCTTTTCCGATTCTTGAAATTGCGTTGTGCGTTCTTCAACCAAATCTTCCAATTGTTCTTGGTATTGAATAAGCTCGGTTGTTCTTTCGGTTAAAAGTTTTTCCAAGTTTTCCCGATATTCTTTAATCTCCTTTTCAATCCGTTTTTGTTCGGTAATATCTCTGATAATTGCGTGAATAATTTTTTTATGATTTATCGGAATTGAAGTAAGCCAAATTTCAGCGTAAAAGGTTTTGCCGTCGCTTTGTTTTATAAATTGCTGAAAATGGTTTGTCCCTTTTTCCAGCGCAATCTCGAACATTTTTTTTGCTTTTTCTTTCGGAGTGACGTCGCTGTTTTCTACTTCGGCGGCAAACTCCCAAAAAGGTTTGTTTAATAAATCCTCTTTTGCGTTAAACTTCAACATCGAAATTGCCGATTGATTACAATCCACAAAAACTTCATTATCAATCACAAATATCGCGTCGTCGCTTTTTTCAAAGAGAATTCTGAATTTTTCTTCGCTTTGCTGTAATTGTCGTTTTGTTTCCATTTCTTCGGTAATATCTCTCCCGATGCCTCTGGAGCCGACAATTATTCCGTTCTCTTTTACAACTGTTGTTTTAAGCTGTATGATTTTTCCGGTAAGCAATTTCAGATTGAGGGTTGAAAACTTTTCTTCGTCCGATGTTGACCGCTTACATTTTTTATACTCTTTAACGATTTTGAAAATACCCTCCCTGGTAAAAAAACGATAGAAAGGAATACCGTATATTTCTTCGAGGGATTTATTGAAAAGTTTTTCGGCGATCTCATTAATAAAAAGTATTTTCCCTTTAGCGTCAATTTCAAAAACAAGATCGCTGAGGTTTGCAAGCAGAGAATCGTATTTTTTTTCGCTCTCCCTCAATTTGTTTTCCGTTCTTTTTCTTTCCGAAATGTCGCGGACAATTCCCACGGCGCTCCAATTATCCTTAACTTTTAAGGAAGCAAGCGAAAGCTCCACCGGAAATATTTCGCCGCTTTTTTTTATCGCTTCCAGTTCAAGCGTTTTTCTTAAAGCGTTTCCCGCGCCGGTTTTAACAAATTCTTTGAAATTAGCGATCTGTGCGTCTCGATACTTCAAAGGAGTCAACGTTTCATGTAAATCTTTCCCGATAATTTCTTCGCGCTTATATCCGAAAATTCTTTCCGCGCTCTTATTCCAATATGATACCAGCCCTTTGTGGTCGATCATCACTATCGCATCGTTGGCGGAATTTGCGAGAGTCTCAAATTTTTCTTCCCACTGCTTCAAATTATTTTATCCAATTAATAGTTTTCGAGTTATATATATCGCGGTAAACCGCAATGGATAATGGAAAATGGATAATGGAAAATTGGAGTTTTGAGCATAACAATAATTGTTTCAGTTCAACCGAGTTAAGTTTTTCATTCATTCCAACATCCATTCAGTCATTCTTAAATTAATCTTTAAAATTTCTTTGCCGCCGCGTAATAAAAAAGCAATACGCGCGGCAGGCAATAAATCCCGATGTTTTTTATCGGGAAGGATTTAACTTGTAATACTATATAAAGCTATTATTTAATGGAATTATCGAATCTTTTTCCTTTTTTTTTAATGAAAAATTTTACGGCGGCAAATAAAAAAGAGTTATACACTTGAACGTTTGCTCAAATGTTTGTATGTTTGCCGTGTGAAAAATAAAACTGAAGCTCCCGTATGCGGAGTTACATATATCGACGAAGAAAGAGTTAAGAAAATAGAAGAGGATTTTCCCGCGGGCGATTTGATTTCGGACGCTTCGGAAATTTTGAAAGTTCTGGGAGACCCGACGCGGCTTAGGATTGTGCTAGCTCTTGCAAGGGAAGAACTGTGCGTCTGCGATCTTTCGGTTATCGCGCAAGTTTCCGTTTCCGCCGTTTCGCACCAACTCAGATTGCTGCGCGGACAACGGCTCGTAAAATTTCAAAAAAAAGGAAAGATGGTTTATTATTCTCTCGCGGATAAACATATAAATTCCATAGTGGATATGGCTTTGGAACATGCGGATGAATTGCAAAAATGAAAACTAATTACAAAACATATCGTTTCATCGCCGCGCTATTGCTAACGGCAATTGTTTCGCATTTAACTCTTTTTCATTTTCAAATGGAAGAAAAAGTTTTGTGCGTTCACAACGACGGTTTTTCTCATCTCGAAAATATCGACGAATCGCATTTATCAAGCAAACATTTTCCCGCTTCCGAAATTATCTCCGGCGTAAATAAAATTGACTGCGCCGACTACAAGCTGGACAAACATCTCGACGAAAATTTAGTTAAAATCTTCAACAAAATTTCGCTTCGATTTAAAAAATCATTATTCATAAATTTTAATCAGATAAAAAAAGCAAAGATTATTTCTTTTCTGAACGGAAAGAACATTATACCGCACAACGCGGGACTCGAAAGTCTCGCCACCGTTTCGCTGCTTATTTGACGCGGCGCTCAAGTTCCGACAAGCCGGAAATCTCCGGCGCAATTAAACTTTAATTTTTTAAAATCATCATAAGGATGCTTACAATGCTAAGTAAACTGTTATTACTGAGCGGTATATTTCTATCGATAATTACGCCATACGCATCGGCGCAAGATTCGTCGGCGGTAAATCAATTTTATGAAGAATTTACCGGACAGACAAACGTCGATTCCTTGGATTTCGAAGTTCAAGAAACGAGCGGCGTTTTAAGTTTGAACGATGCGATTATAATCGGATTGAAAAACAATCCCCGCTTAAAATCAAAACATCTTGAAATAAACGCCTATCAAGCCGCCGCGCTGCAAGCCGGATTGTATCCCAATCCCGGCGTGGGCGTCGATTTGGAAAACTTTCTCGGTTCGGGCGATTACGGCGCTTTCGGCGCGAGCGAAAACACTTTTTTTATTACGCAGGATTTTATTCTCGGCGGAAGATTGAGCAAAGCCGAAAAATTGGAACTGCTCAATTCCAATCTCGCTAAATGGGAATTGGAGAAAGAACGCCTTTCTCTGATTACCGAAATCAGAAAATCGTTTACGGTTATTTTGTCGCTCGATCGTCAAAATAAATTGAATAAAAAACTTCTGAAAATTTCCCGCGATTTTATAACCGATTTGGAAAGAAGAATCAAAGCCGGAAAAGTTTCTCCCGCCGAAGCGTCGAGGGCTTCGCTGATTTCCACATCTCTCGAAATTAAAATTCAAAGCGCCGAAATGCGGCTTGCGTCCGAAACCGCAAATCTCAAAGCGCTGTTGGGCGTAACGGACTTGGATTTTTCTTCCTTAGAAAATATCTGCAACTTGCAATACGACGTTCCGGAATTCGGCGAACTGAAAAATCTCATTCTCGAATCGCCTTCTCTGGCGCAGTTCAAAACGGAAATGAAACGGGTAAAAACGGCGGTTGAATTGGAAGAGGCAAAAGTCGTCCCCGATTTATCGCTTTCTCTCGGTTACAGAAGAATAAACGAAACAAGCGACAACGTAATCGTTTTCGGCGCGTCAATCCCGATTCCTATCTTCGACGATAACCGGGGAAATATTCAGCGCGCAAAAATAAGAGAAGATCAAACAAAATATAATTTAACCGGCGCAATTACTCTAACCGAAGCGAGACTGCGGACTCTTTACAACAACGTAAAAGCTTTGGACGTAATGATTGAAAAACTTGGAACCGAATCTCTTCCGAAAGCCAAAGACGCGTTGAAAATAATTAATGAAGGAAACCTGGTCGGCAGATTTACGGTGCTTGACGTTCTCGACGCGCAGCGGAATTTGTTTGAACTCGAATCGCAGTTCGTAAACGCCGTGGCTGAGTATAACAGAAACGTAATCGATCTGGAAGAGTTAACTCTGACAAAATTCAATTTTAAATACAAAGCAAGGATAAATGAAGATGAATAAGAATAATATAATCTTTTTGATAATCGGAATTCTCATCGGCGCAAGCGCGGCGTTTATTATTTTCGGAACGGAAGAAGCCGTAGCCGACTATTCAATAGAAACGCACGACGAAGATCATGCCGACGAACGCGGCGGAGAACCCGGAGAAGAACATTCCGAGTTTATAAATATTCCAAATGAAACAATGAAAGAATTCGGAATAGAAATAAAAACAGCCGGCTCCGGCGAATTGACGGTGCATAAAGATTTAACCGGCGAAATAGTTCCCAATCCTTACAAAGTAGCGCATATCGTTCCGAGGTTTGCGGGCGTTGTAAAAGAAGTGTTCAAAAAAATCGGCGACAGAGTGAAAAAGGGGGACAAAATAGCCGTGATTGAAAGCAACGAATCCCTCGTGCGATACGACGTTACCTCCTCGATAAACGGAACAATACTTGAACTTCACATGACGCCGGGCGAATTAATCGGCGACGACAAGCATATTGTGATGGTTGCAAATCTGAAAACCGTTTGGGCGGAGTTGAATATTTACCAGCAAGACCTGGGCGAAGTAAAAGTAGGTCAAAAAGTGGAAATATCTTCTCCGCACAGCAAAAACGTTTTTCAGGGTAAACTGTTTTATATAAGCCCGACGGTGAACGAAGCGACCAGAACGGCCGTTGCGCGAGTGCGGCTTGATAATTCCGGCGGAATTTGGAAACCCGGAATGTTCGTTTCGGGAAAAGTTTTTACGTCGAGGAAAAAAGTAAACGTCGCCGTTCCGAAAAACGCAGTCCAAATTTTAGACGGGCAAAAAGTCGTTTTTGTTAAATCGGAAAAAGGGTTCGCTCCGCAGGCTGTAACGTTGGGAATTGAAAACGGAAAAGCGGTGGAAATTCTCGACGGACTTCATCAAGGGGACAAGTATGTCGCTAAAGGCGCTTACACATTTAAATCGGAATTATTAAAAGAATCGTTTGGCGGCGGTCACGGTCATTAAACGGAGGGAACAATGAATAAACTAATAGATTTTGTTTTAAAAAATCGTCTGCTGGTAATTGTGCTTTCTCTTTTTGTGATTGCCGGCGGCTACTTTAGCTACAAGCAGCTTCCGATTGACGCTTTCCCGGACGTTTCCCCTTCTCTTGTGCAGGTCTTCACGCAAACGGAAGGTCTCGCTCCGGAGGAGGTTGAAAAATACGTTACTTTTCCGGTGGAAGTTGCAATGAACGGACTTCCGAACTTGAAGTCGATTCGCTCGGTTTCAAATTTCGGCTTGTCCGTTGTAAACATTTATTTTGAAGACGGAACCGATATCTATTTTGCGCGGCAGATTGTAAACGAAAGGTTAACCGAAGCGCGCGAACAGATTCCCGCAGGTTTCGGCGATCCGCAAATGGGACCGATTTCAACGGGAATGGGATTGATTCTGTTTTACTATCTGGAAGACGAAACGGGAAAATACACTCTCGAAGAGCTGCGCACAATACAAGATTGGCTGATTAAATTTCAACTTCAGACAGTTCCCGGCGTAACGGAAGTGCTCGGAATAGGCGGTTGGGAAAAGCAGTTTCACGTAGTAGTCGATCCGAACGGACTTTTGCGTTACGATCTTTCGGTTAACAACGTCGTTGATATTATCAAAAATAATAACTTAAACGTCGGCGCTTCTTTTATAGAAAGAGACGCCGAAGAGTTCCTCGTTAGGTCCGTAGGGCTTGCGACTCAAATTCAAGACTTGGAGAATATCGTAGTCAAATCTGTTGACGGCACGCCGGTTTATCTTAAAGAAATCTCGGAGATAAAAATCGGCGGCGCGGTAAGACGCGGCATTGAAACGCGCAACGGAGTCGGGGAAGTCGTCGCCGGAATGGTGGTGAAATTATTCGGCACAAACTCGTCCACGGTAATCGGCGCGGTTGAAAAAAAGATGTCTGAAATAAATAAAACCCTTCCCGAAGGAATTAAACTCGTTCCGTATTACGAGCAGAAAACTTTAGTGGAATCGGCGGTTAGAACCGTAACCGACGCGCTGATACAGGGAATCATTCTCGTTACTCTGATATTGATGCTCTTTATGGGTTCGCTCCGTCCGAGCGTCGTCGTGGCGCTTTCAATTCCGTTTTCAATTATGGTCGCTTTTATTGGAATGCAATTTCTCGGACTTTCGATAAACTTGATGTCGTTCGGCGGACTTGCGATTGCCATTGGAATGATGGTTGACGCAAGCATTGTGCTTGTGGAGAACGTGGACAGATTGAAGCGTAAATATTCGAGCGAATCGTTTATGCTTGTGGTTTCAAAAGCGAGCAAAGAAGTTTTGCGTCCAATCATTTTTGCGATAATTATTATAATCACCGTGTTCATTCCGCTCTTTACTCTTCAAGGCGTTGAAGGGAAAACGTTCAAGCCGCTCGCCTACACAATTGCGCTGGCGATGGTCGGCTCGTTAGCGTTTGCGGTTTTAATCGCGCCGGTTCTTTCATCGTTCTTTCTTAAAACAAAAAAGAAGAAGAAAAAGGAAGGGAAAAACAGTCAAAACGAAATTTGGATTGTCCGCGTTTTAATAAAAGCTTATTCGCCGTTCGTGAATTTTTTCGTTAAAAGAAGATACGCGGCGATTATAGTTTCTCTCGCGCTTCTGTTAGCCGGAGCGTTGGTTTATCCCAAACTCGGTTCGGAGTTCACGCCCACGCTTCAGGAAGGAACGTTAGTCGTTCGTCTTTCGATGGCTCCGTCGATTTCGCTGGAAGAGAGCAAGCGGATAACGCTGATAGCCGAAAAAAGGGTGATGCAAGTTCCCGAAGTCCGCGAAACCGTTACGAGAATCGGGCGCGGGGAAGTAGGCGCCCACACCGATCCGATTAACAGCGCGGAAATGTATATACTCCTTAAGCCGGAGGAAGAATGGCGCGCGGGTCTCGATCAGGAAGGAATTGAAACGCGAATCAGGGAGGTTGTAGAAGGAATGCCCGGCGTTCTGCTTAATTTCACTCAGCCTATCAGAATGACGGTTGACGAACTTCTTGAAGGCGTTAGAGCCGAGCTTGCCGTTAAATTATTCGGCGACGATTTGGATTTGCTAAAAAAGAAAGCCGATGAAATTTCGTCTCTTCTTACAAACGTGCGCGGCGCGGCGGATATTCAAGTCGATCAAGTAAGCGGAAAGCCGCAGTTGAAAATAACGGTAAACAGACACGCGATTGCGCGTTACGGTTTGAATCTCTCGGACGTTCAGCAGGTTATCCGCACCGCGATTGGCGGCGAAACGGCGGGACAGATTTTCGAGGGAATCAGACGCTTCGATATCTTCGTCCGCTTTGCGCCGGAGGCAAGAAGCGACAAACAAGCAATCTCAAATCTCCTCGTAACGTCGCCGAACGGTCTCCGCGTTCCTTTAAGGCAGGTGGCAAAGATTGAAGAGATTGAGGGACCCCGTCAAATAACGCGCGAACAAAATCAGCGCTTTATCACGATTCAGTGCAACGTAATCGGGCGCGACATCGGCTCGTTTGTTGAAGAAAGCCAAGCGGCTATCGACGGCAGCGTCGATTTGCCCGTTGGTTATTACACCGTTTGGGGCGGACAGTTTCGTCTTCAGCAGGAGGCAAACAAGCGTTTTGCAATCGTTATTCCCATTACGCTTTTGCTGATTTTCTTCCTTCTTTTTTCAAGTTTTAATTCGCTGAAAAACTCGCTCTTAATTTTGCTGAATATTCCGCTCGCGCTTGTCGGCGGAGTGATTGGACTTTGGCTTACCGGGCAAAATCTTTCCGTGCCGTCCTCTGTAGGGTTTATCGCGCTTTTCGGAATTGCGCTGGAAAACGGGATGGTGCTTGTGACCTATTTCAATCAATTAATACGCGAGGGAAAATCGATCGACGAAGCGTCGATTGAAGGAGCGAAACTACGTCTCCGCCCGGTTCTGATGACGGCGGCTACGACGGCGCTCGGCTTAATTCCCTTGCTGATAGCGACCGGAACGGGAAGCGAAGTGCAGAGACCGCTGGCGACGGTTGTCGTAGGGGGTTTATTCACTTCCACAATTTTAACGCTGCTGGTTCTGCCCGCTTTGTATAAGTGGTTTTCAATCAAACCGCAGGAAAGCGAATTATAATTATGACGCGGCGGATTCAATATTCGCCGCCGATTTTATTAACTTAATATTAGGTGAAATTATGAAAGAAATAAAAGCGATAATCAGACCGTTCAAATTAGACGACGTCGTTTCCGCGCTTCAAAAAATTGAAGGACTTCCCGGATTGACAATCTCGGAGATTAAAGGATTCGGAAGAACAAAAGCAAAAGGCGCAAGCGATTCTTTTTTGGACGGGCTGCACGAATATATTAAAAGAGTTAAAATCGAGCTTGTGGTTCATAACGATATTGTGGAAAAAGTGATAGAGGCGATAAGAAAAGCCGCTTATACGGGAAACACCGGAGACGGCAAAATATTTATCATTGACGTTGCCGACACAATAAGAATCAGAACAAACGAACGCGGCGAAGAAGCTATTTAATAATTGATAATGGAAAATGGAAAATTTATCTCGGCGGCTTGTCTCGGCGCAACAAAGTGAAGCCGGAAGCGCAGCGGAGACGGATGGAAAATTGGAATTTAGAGCGTAACAATTGACGTTTCTGTTTGACCGGTTTGAATTTCTCATTCAGTCATTCGTTCTCGAATTAATTTTCAATATTTTTTTATCGCTGTGTAATGAAAAAGCAATACGCGCGGCAGGCAATAAAAACTATTTGTCCCGATTTTGTTTGTCGGGAAAGATTTAACTCGTAATACTATAACAACATGAGGAAAAAAGAATGAAATCAATACAAAAATTTGCTCTTCCGGCGCTTGTGGTTGTAATTGTCGGCTTGATCTACTTTGAATATTTCGCCCCGAAAAGCGAACTCGGAGATTTTTCGAAATTCGGCGACAGCGAAATAAATCAGAGAATAAACGTTCTCGTCGTAAAAGATAAAGACTTCGGCAGAAACGAAAACGGCGATATTATTTCATTCAGCGCAAAGGATAAAAAAAATAAAATCGTTTTTGTCTCTCTGCGCGAACCGGCGCCGGAAGGATTTGAAAACGCGGTTATTGTGGAATTGCTCGGGCACATGCACGGAGACAATTTTACGGCTGCGGGAATTAAAATCATTAAATAATAAGTGGAGATTAAAAAAATGGAAAACACAAATTATGGATTTTGGAAATCCGTCGATTACGGATTTGAAGAAGCGATTGGAAAAACCGAAGCCGCTCTTAAAGAAGAAGGATTCGGAGTTTTAGCGGATTTGGATTTTAAAGCAACGCTGAAGAAAAAGTTGGACGTCGATTTCAAGCCTTACAGAGTTCTCGCGGCTTGCAATCCGCCCAACGCATACAAAGCGCTCCAAGCCGAAGAACAGTTGGGACTTCTGCTGCCGTGCAACGTTATCGTTTACGTAAACGACGACGGACAAACTATCGTCGCGGCTATCGACCCTTCCGCCAGCATGGGAATGGTCGATAACGAAATCGTTCGCGAAGTTGCAAAGGATATTGAAACGAAACTAAGAAAAGTTATTGACGCGGTTTAATTTAGTTCCGATTTCGTTCTTATTTCATGCCGGACAGAGATGAAATCTCCGTTCGGTATGATTTTAATTTAAAGAGAGAAAGCGATGGAAAAATATAAAATAAAAAATTTGAGCTGCGCCAATTGCGCCGCAAAGATTGAGGACGGCGTTTCGAAAATGGAAGAAGTCGATTTTGTTTCCGTTGATTTTGCAAGCGGTATTATAAAAATTGACGCCGAGGATCTTGCAAAAGTTAAGAAGAGAATAAAAGAGATAGAAGCCGAAGTAGAGATTGTCGATATCGATGAAAGCAAAGAAGACGAAGAAGAATTCGAAGTAAAAAAAGAATTGACAAAGATCGGATTCATTATTTTCTTTCTCGTCGCGGGAATCTTTTTCAAAGAGAGTTTGCACAATACGCCGTATCACTGGGCGGAGTATCTTGTCTTTGTGACGATTTATCTTTTCAGCGGTTGGGGAGTTCTGAGAGCCGCCGGTTTGAATATCGCCAGGGGACAAGTTTTCAACGAACAGTTTCTCATGTCGGTCGCCACGCTCGGCGCGTTCGCAATTCACGAAATGCCCGAAGCGGTCGCCGTTATGGTCTTCTACAACGTCGGGGAATTTTTCCAAGACCTTGCGGTTCACCGCTCGCGCAGATCGATAAAAAGTCTGCTTGAAATAAGACCCGACCACGCTAACTTAATAATCGGCGGAGAAGTAAAAGAAGTTTCGCCGGAAGAAGTTAAAGTAGGCGATAAAATATTGGTCAAGCCCGGCGAAAAAATTCCGCTTGACGGAATCGTTCTCGAAGGAAATTCGATGCTCGACGCCTCCGCGCTTACCGGAGAATCGGTTCCCCGCTCGGTTAAAGAACGGGAAGACGTTATGGCGGGAATGATAAATAAATCCGGAGCTTTAACGGTTGAAGTGAAAAAACTGTTCGGGGAATCGTCAATTTCCAAAATTTTGGATCTTGTTGAAAACGCGACTTCTAAAAAAGCCGAGACCGAAAAGTTCATCACTAAATTTGCGCGGTATTACACGCCGGCGGTTGTTTTCGGCGCTATGCTTGTCGCCTTTCTCCCCCCATTATTGGTCGAGGGTCAGCTCTTTTCCGTTTGGATTTACAGGGCTTTGATTATGCTCGTCGTATCATGCCCGTGCGCTTTGGTAATCAGCATTCCGCTCGGTTATTTCGGCGGGATTGGCGGAGCGTCGCGAAAAGGTATTTTAGTGAAAGGTTCAAACTACCTCGACGCGCTCACAACGGTAAAAACAACGGTCTTCGACAAAACCGGAACGCTTACGAAAGGCGAATTCAAAGTCGCCGAGATCGTTACTAAAAACGGTTACGAGGATTCTGATACTTTGAAGTTTGCCGCTTACGCCGAAGCGAACTCTAATCATCCGATAGCGCAATCGATTTTGGAGTCTTATGGAAAAAACATCGACCATTCGCTTATCGGAAAAATTGTCGAGATAGCGGGACACGGCATTGAAGCGGAAGTCGAAGGAAAGACCGTAATCGTTGGAAACGACAAACTCCTGCACAGTAAAAGCATCGAACACGACAAATGCGACATTGAAGGAACGGTTGTTCACGTCGCCGTCGATTCGAAATACGTCGGCTACATTGTAATCTCCGATACGATAAAAGAAGACGCGATAAAAGCTATCGCGGAATTGAAAAGGCTCGGAGTTAGAAAAACCGTAATGCTCACCGGAGACAACGCTTACGCCGCAAAAACAATCGCGAAGAAACTCAATATTGACGAAGTTTACGCCGAACTTCTCCCCGAAGACAAAGTCAATTACATCGAACGATTTATTTCCGAATCGAACAAGGGAGATAAAGTCGCTTTCGTAGGCGACGGCATAAACGACGCTCCGGTTCTAGCCCGCGCGGACGTGGGCATTGCGATGGGCGCGCTCGGCTCCGACGCCGCGGTGGAAACCGCAGATATAGTGCTTATGAACGACACTCTTTCCAGCGTCCCGACTTCAATTAAAATCGCTAAAAAAACAAGGCGGATAGTTTGGCAGAATATAATTTTTGCGCTTGGAGTGAAAGGACTTTTTATCGTCTTAGCCGCATTCGGCTTGGCTACTATGTGGGAAGCGGTTTTCGGAGATATGGGAGTGGCTTTAATAGCTATTCTAAACGCAACGCGGGTTTTGAAAACAGAGAATTAAGGAAAGATTATTTTCTCAATTAAAAATTTATTGGAGGCTTTGCATAACCTCATTTTGTCATTGCGCTTCGGGGAAAACCTCCTCGCAAAGACGTAACTTTAATTTTTTAGAGGTTATGCAAAGGCTTCTTATTGTTAAACCCAAGAAGTTCATTAGAAGTTTTACCCGATGAACTTCTTGGGTTCAAAAAAACAACTTGTTTATTTACTTAGCAAGAGTTACGATAAATATCTCGTTAACTTGAAAGACTATTTTCTTTTCATTGCAGTAAATCGTAAGACAATTCCGCTACAAAACTTCATAAAGCGTCGCCTTAATCTTTTTTCAAAAAAACATAGACATGAATGTCACTTTTTACAATTGTAAAGCACTAGACTATGTGAAAAGATTGAAATTAACTTTTTAAAAAACTAATTAAATAAAAAAAAATAGGCGGTAGTTATGGAACAGAAACAAAACGGAACAAAAAAAATGAGGACAGTATTAATAGCGATCTTTGCTTTGATGATTGCGGCAATTGGAATAAACGCTCAAAATATGGGCGGAGGCGGAATGCATGACGGCGGAGGTATGCACGACGGCGGCGGCATGGACGGCGGCGGTATGCACGACGGATGGATGGGAGACGATACTCTTGCGACCGTTACAATAACGGGAACGGCAATTGTCGTCGATTCCGGCATGATGCAGCCGTTTTATTATTTGGACGAGGACGGAGACAACGAAGCGGATTATTATTTAAATTTCGGACCTTTCTGGTATGAGCCCGACAGCAGCGCCGCGGTAAGACCTGAAAACGGAGACGCTATTACAATAACCGGCGGCTTAATGGAAGATTCCGGTATGGACGTTGATCCGGTAGTCGTCTATGAAATTAACGGCGAATTTTGGCGCGATCCTTTCTCTCCTTCGTGGAATCACATGGGCGGTCACGGACATTCCGATCACGACGGCGGCTGCGCGGGATTTTCTTTCGGCTGGATGAACGATTCTCTTGAAGTCGTTTCCGTTAGCGGAGTTGCGCTTATTGACACAACGTATTTTATGACGCAATATTATATAGACGTTGACAACGACGCGCAAGCCGATTATTTTCTCAACTTCGGTCCTCCTTGGTACATTCCCGAATCCGGCGCGGAACGTCCGGCGCAGGGCGATCAAATTTCAATTACAGGCGCTCTGGTCGATTTTACGACGCTTCCGGCGATTATTGTTTATGAAATTAACGGACAGGTTTGGAGAGACACTTCAATGTTTGGCGATAACTTCGGCGGCGGTTGGATTGAAAGCGATATGAACAGCGCTCGGACAATCGTTTCTCCGTTTGACGATCAAGACCGGATGCAAGTAAATCCGGGATGGCGGATTAATAACGGCGGCATGTGGAATATGGATTCGCTCTATTGCCAGATGCTCGAACTTTTCCCGCAGAATGTTCCTAACTTAGACGATATGAACGCGTTTGCAGGATACGAATTCGGAATGTTTCAATCCGACGGTCAGAGCATGTGGGGCGATGGCGGCTGCCACGACGGCGGAATGGTGGATTTCAATCAGAATATCGGTTATCAACTTCATTACAACGACATACAAGTTCAGGGATATCAAGTTGATGAAGGAAGCATCGTCGCGAAATATTGGAACGGCAATACGAATAATTGGGAAATCATTCCCGGCGCGGTCTTAGATACCGAAAGCAATACGGTAAGTTTCTCAACAAATGAGGCTCCGAATTACGTCGTTCTTTCAGCCGCAAAAATAACGACAGTAGGAGATAATGAAAATCAGTCGGTTCAAAGTTTTGAATTGAATCAGAACTATCCGAATCCGTTCAACCCAAGCACTATCATAAGTTTCAGCTTAAACGAAACTGCGGACGTTCAATTAAACATTTACGACGCGTTGGGAAGATTGGTTAAAACGCTCGTTAATAACGTTACTTACTCAGCCGGTTCTTACGAAGTTAATTTTGACGCGCAAGGTTTGACTTCGGGAATATATTTCTACGAGTTAAGAGTTGGAAATATGAACGCGGTAAAGAAAATGAATTTGCTGAAATAGGAATTGTAAGTTAGTCCGCCGCGACGGATGGAATTTAGGAAAAGCCCGGCAAGAAATTGTCGGGCTTTTTTTTTGCTCCAAATTAAAGGGATATTTCGCGACGATATTGTTAAATTTGATTTTATAGTATTACAATTTAAATTCTTCCCGATTAAAAACACCCCGACAAAAAGCATCGGGATAAATCGGGACAAGTTGGTTTTTATGCCTGCCGCGTGCAATTGTTTTTTGTTACACAGCGGGAAAGAAATTTTGAAGATTAATTTAAGAATGAATAGATGGTGGAATAAATGAAAAATTCAAACCGGTTGAACCGAAACATCAATTGTTATGCTCAAAATTCCAATTTTCCATTATCCATTTTCCATTATCCATTGCGGTTTACCGCGCTATGAATAATAACAGAAAAACGGTTTTAGGCGCTTTATTTGTTCTGCTTGTAATATTAATTTGGCAGCTTCCTTTGCCTATCGAAACCGGAAAAGATTTTCCCGTTGTTGACAACAAAGGAATATCGCCGGACGGCGAGATGATTTTTATTAGCGATACGCAAGAGCCGATTTGGGTTGAAACATTTGTGTTGAGCGAAAATCACAACCTTCTTGCGCGAAAACTTATTTTCGATGAAATATTAAAAGAAAAGCCGGCTAAAGTTTTTCATCTGGGCGATATAACCGCTCTCGGTTATTACGACGGCGAATGGGAGCCGATTGACAATTTTCTGCGAAAAATAATTGACGAAAAAATCGGTTTTTTCCCCACGCTCGGAAATCACGAACTAATGATTTTTCCCGAAACGGGCAAGGCAAATTTCATGAAGCGATTTTCGTTCTATTCCGAAACGGGCTATTGCGTAAAGAACGGCAAAACCGCGGTCGTTATGCTTAATTCGAACTTTGATAATTTAACAAAAGAAGAAATTGAAAAGCAAAACAAATGGTACGAAAACAAATTGAACGCGCTCGAAAAAGATTCCACTGTTTCCGCGGTTATCGTCGGCGTTCACCATTCGCCGTTTACCAACAGCAAAATAGTTTCGCCGAACGAGGGAGTTCAAAAATATTTTGTACCGCCGTTTATTGCTTCGGAAAAGTGTAAGATTTTTTTAGGCGGACACGGACACGCGTTTGAACGTTTCAAATTTAAAGGAAAAGATTTCCTCGTAATCGGCGGCGGCGGCGGATTGCAGCAGCCTCTTTACACGGGCGACGAGGAGAAATTCAAAGATTTATATTCGCAAACAAAACCGCTGCGGATGTTTCACTTTTTGAAATACAATTTGGAAAACGACACTATGAAATTCACGGTTGAAATGCTCGATTCGACGTTTGCAAATTTCCATGAAGAATACCGGCTTGACGTTCCGCTTAAATAAGAATCTTCTTGAACCCTTACATGCCATCAAAATAGGAACAAAAAATGCCGCCCCTTCTTTTGAGTTTTCAGAGTATAAAAGCGGCGCTTCAATTTTAAGATTAGAGTTGAATTTGGGCTTTTGTTTACTCTGCTTTACCCGATTGCCCGACGAAACAATACAAAATTAATTATTTACCCGCCTTAAACTTCAACTTAATTTCGTCGGCAATTTCTTTCGCCAATTTAGCCGTCAGCATACTCATAATCTTAGCCTGCTCGTTATAGCCGGCGCCTTTCCCGTTTTCTGAAAAAGAGGATCTTTTATCTAGCGTAAAACTAATTCCTTCAGACGTCGTTCCCCAGCGGGCGTCCAGAATAATAGAGCTATCGGCTTGCAGTCCGAATTCCGAAACTATTGCATTTATTCTATAAACATTCTTTTCATTCATTTCAGAGCCGTAAAAAGAAATCTTATTCGTCGGAATGTAAGTTGAGACGTCGTTAATAAGAACTTTTTCAAAATTTTCTTTTAACGGCGAAGCCCACCGGTTATATTCATCGCGGAATAATTCGTTGCTGTTCTTAAAAGAAACAATCTGCGGACTCTTCAAATATTCGGGGAACTCAATTACGCCGACCGCAATAGTAATGGCGGAGTTATCGATAGTTTCGGAAGAAGAGTTTTCGTATTCAGCCGTCGGAAGAAGAAGATATTTCTGGATCGGTTTAGAAGACCCGCATGAATTAAGTCCCCACAAAGCTGCGATTAAAAGGATGTAAAAAATACACTTTTGCTTTTTCATTTTTTCCTCAAACTTATTTCCCAAAAATTATATCGTTCGGATGTTCTTCATAGTAGTCGGTCAACCGGTTCAACGACTTTATCGCTTCCCTTAATTCCTTAAGGGTTTTATTGAATTGATAGCCGTTGTTCTTTGTCTCATTGTTAAGCGAAACGATAAGCCTTTCGGTTTCCGCCAAAGTTTTCCGCGCTTCTTCCGAAGTAGCGATTGCGTGTTTTGTCAAAGGTTCAATCGACTTATCTATCTTTCTAAATAACGAATCGGTGATGATAAGGTTTTGCTGAACAAGCCGAAGATTCTGTTCCCACAAAGGAGAAGCGATAAAATCATCCAATCTGTTTATCATCCTTTTAACGCTTTCGGTAATGCCTTCCATATCCAGATTTTTAAGAGATTTCATAAAAGAATGAAGCGTTTCTTCAAAAAGTTCATTGGTGGAAGGGACCGACGGAATTTCGATCAGTCCGGTTTTGTTTGTATGATAGACGGCTTCCGTGCCGGGGAAATAATCGATTTTCACATAAAGTTTTCCGGTAACGAAACTGGAAGAATTCAGCTGAGCGCGCAGCCCTCTGGCAATAATTTCTTTAACGGCTTCTTTCTGGTCGATCGAAGTATCAAAGTTTCCTCCCTTTTGCACGACTCCTTCTTCCAATTCAATTATTGCTTGAATTAGAAATTGTCCCTTAGCGTAATAAAGCGCGTTGATTTCATTAACGGAGCCGACCTTAACGCCTTTTAATTTTACCGGCGCGCCAACGTCTAAACCATCGACGGAGCCGCTGAAATAAACGACGTAATTGTTTGTTTTCTTGAATAAGCTTCCCGACCCGAAAACGACAAAAACAACGACAATTAATGCAATCGCTCCCACAACAAACAGTCCGATAACGGTAGTATTAGCTTTATTCATATTTCACCTCTATTTAAAAACTCTCTTACTTTTTTTACGTTTGAATTTTTCGCCAACTCTTTCGGATTTCCTTTTGCAATAATCGTGCGCTCTTGCGGATCGAGAAATATTGAATTATCCGCAATCTCGAAAATGCTTTGCAGCTCGTGCGTAACAACTACGATAGTCGTATTCAAACTATCGCGAAGCTCTAAGATCAATTCGTCCAACCTTTTTGAACTTAGCGGATCAAGTCCGGCGGAAGGTTCGTCGAAAAATAAGACGTCCGGGTCCAGCGACATAGCGCGCGCTAAACCGGCGCGTTTTCTCATTCCGCCCGAAATTTCCGACGGATAAAAATTCTCGAAGCCGGCAAGTCCTACAAGCGATAATTTTAAGCGCACCAATTCATCAATTTGATTTTCATTTAAGTTAGTGTATTCTTTCAAAGGAGCCGCCACGTTTTCGGCAAGCGTCATTGACGACCAAAGCGCGCCGCTTTGAAAAAGGACTCCCACAGAGCGGACAATTTGCGCGCGTTCCGCTTCATTAGACTTCCAAAGATTCTTCCCTCGAATATAAATATTTCCTTTTGCCGGAGATTTTAACCCAATCAAATGGCGAAGCAGAGTGCTTTTTCCGCAGCCGCTTCCGCCCATAATTATAAAGACTTCCCCTTTATAAACTTCAAAATTCAAATCCCTCTGAATTACAAAAGAGCCGTAAGACATCTCAAGATTTTCAACTTTTATTTTTACTTCGCGTTCGCTCACCGCTTACACCCCAATAACAAAAAAGATAATCGTCGTAACCGCGCTTGCCACAATAATCATAACAATAGCCGTAACCACCGCCGACGTTGTTGACGCGCCGACCGCGGCTGAAGAACGTCCGCTCTGCATTCCCCTGTAACATCCCGCAAAGGCGACGAGGATTCCGTAGATTGTAGCTTTAATTAAACCGAGCAGAAAAGTAACCGGCGTAATTGCCGCAATTGTTTCGGTCATATATTGCGTTGCGGAAATGTCGAGCATAAATATGCTTACTAAAAGTCCGCCGAGTATTCCGATGAATCCCGCATATAATGAAAGAAGCGGAACCATTGACGCAAGAGCGAGAATTCTCGGAAGCACTAAAAAATCTATCGGATTTATTCCGAAAGTTTCGAGCGCGTCAATTTCTTCGTTAACCATCATCGTTCCGAGCTGAGCCGCATAAGCCGCGCCGCTTCTGCCCGCCATAATAATTGCAGTCATCATCGCCGCCATTTCTCTAACCATCCCTATCGCGACCAAATCCGCCACATAGATTTCCGCGCCGAACATCTGCAATTGTATCGCGCCCACAAAAGCAAGAATTAATCCGATGAGGAGATTGATCAGAGTAACAATAGGAAGAGCCTGAACGCCGGCTTGCTGCGTATATAAAAAAAGATCCGATTTCTGAAACATCGCCTTTCCTCTCAGAAATCTGCCGATTGAAAGAGTAACTTCGCCTACAAATTGAATCATCGATTGAGCGGAACCCTTTACTTTTAGCGTCGTCGTTCCGATTCTCTCGAGAATGGGCATGTCAATTTCATGCTTTTCTCCTTCTTCAACAACCGGAACGGCGGCGGATAATTTAAGCAATTTTCTTATTCCGTCCGGCAAAGAGCCGTCTTCAAAAATAATTTTTTTATTATCGGCGAATGATTTTATTTTGGTTAAAAATGTGAGAATTTCGGAATCCCATACGCCGAGGCTAGACGGGTCGAATTTAATTCTATTAATATTTTTATCTTTAAGTTCGGAAAGGATCGGATCTGAATCAATGGTTCTTACGGAAAAAAGCCAATCTCCCGATAATTCAATCAGGCATTCTCCGTCGCCTTGGAAGCGCGAGATTGCTTTTGGTTCCTTGAATTCCATCGATTATTAACTCTTAATAAAAAAAATATAATTAAATGTAATTGATATTCAAACGCTAATCAAAATAAATATTTATTCCCGCCATAGCCGTAAGGAAATAAGAAACGTTCGAAGCGGAATTAAGCCCGTTGTTATTGTCGGGAACGTCAACTTTCTGCGATTTTAACGCGCCGTTAAATTTTGCCGCCGCGTCGAAACGCACGCTTTCCGAAAAAGGATAAGCGAAACCGAAACCGAAACCAAAGATTGTGCTGAAGCCGGAATTTTCCATTTCGGGCGCGGGATATGTTTGATCGTTCTGAATATAACTTCCGGAAAGTTTTTGTTTGTAGTAGTAAAACCCGAACTCTCCAATCAAATAAGGAATTGCTTTCGCGTCGAGCAATTTATAACGCAGCCCGATTGTTAAAGGGAAAGCGTCAATGGGAGCTTCGATATCGTAATAATCCACCTGCGTATTTTGATTAACGCTGTTGAATTTTGCGTTGTTCAAATTCCATTTGTAATATCCGGCATTCAGAGTGAACTGCAAATTTTCGGAAAAAGGCATTAGCAGTCCTATCTCCGCGGAAATATTAGCGTCGTAAATATCGCTGAAATTAAGCATTGGAATAGCGGAGCCGATTTTTAAATCCAATCCGTATTTTTCCTGCGCGTTCAGACTAATCGTTAAAAAAAACAACAAAAACAAAACGACCGCAAATTTTTTCATACTCGCCTCAATTATTATCCTTATTCATTGATTCGGAAATATACTTGCCTACGAGAAACGCAAGAAGCATTGTCATGTAAATTTGTCCCGATACGGCAATAACAACAGACAGCATCTGAGAAAATTCGGATATCGGAGTTATGTCTCCGTATCCTAAAGTTGTAAGCGTAACAAAAGAAAAATAGAGATAATGCTGGAGTTTAGGAGCAAACGTTTCGGGAAACTTCAACAATAAATGATTTGCCCCAAACCAAATTTTGTTGATCAATTCGCCGAAAAGTAAAATAAAAGAAAAAATATAACCTAAAAAGAGATAACTGTTGACCGCATTCAGCAGCATAGAAGCCGTTACTTTTTTTTCTCCGAGAAGATGAACAATCATTGCAAATCCAATTATAAAAAAGTACGCAATCAGCGTAAAATAAGAAAGAGATGAAAGAATAATGCTTTCGAAGAAATTCGTAAGCCAAAGCAACATTACCGTAACCGCCGAAAGGGGATAAATAATATTTTTGAATTTTTTGGAGAAATCGAGCGAAATTGAACTTGCATATACAATTACCGTAACAGTGATTAAATTAAAAAAATCAGTTAACATTCCCGTGGCGGGACCGCGGGGAATAAACATATTAGCGACAAAAGCTACAAGAAGAATAGCGTTGTAACGTAAAAGTTTCTTTTGCGTCAGTTCGGTTTCTTCTCTTTTTTTGCCGAAAAACAATTTTAAAGACAGACTCTCTTTTCTCATTGATTTTCTAATTTTTATTCCGACGTTAAAAGTTTTTCTATTTCTTTCGTAATTTTCGGGCTTTCCGGTTTTACCGCGCTTCTGAATCTTGCGGCGATATTGCCGTTTTTATCTATTAGAAACTTTTCGAAATTCCACTTTATATTAGATTTGCCGGTTGCGGAATTATCGGTAAGCGTTCCGTAAAGCGGCTCTTTTTCCGAACCGAGAACTTTTATTTTGTCGAACAATTTGAAAGTAACGTCGAACTTGGACGAACAGAAATTTTTAATCTCTTCGTTTGCGCCCGGCTCCTGTTTTCCGAAATCGTTGCAAGGGAAAGCAAGTATTTCGAATCCCCGGTCTTTATATTTCCGATAAATTTTTTCAAGTCCTTCATACTGAGGAGTAAAGCCGCATTCGCTTGCTACGTTAACTATCAGCAATACTTTTCCGTTGTAATCGGAAAGTTTCACTTTATTTCCGTCAATATCTTTTACTTCAAAGCGATAAACGTTCGCTTTCTCCCGAGGCTCGTTGCCGCCGGTTTGGGAACTGATTTTTTGAGGCAGAAAACTTAGAATTAAAGCCATTACAATACGTAGAAAATCTTTCATAAGACGCGCTTTCTGTTTTATATAATGAATTATATAAATTGTAATTTACGAAGAAGAAAAATTTAATCAAAGTAAGGGGAAGGCTTTAAAATAGCAAGGCTCCCCAAAAGGGAGCCGAAAAACACAAAAACTTATATTGTTTTAATGAACAACTTCAACGTCCTGTGCCTGAGGTCCTTTTTCCCCTTCGCCGATGGTGAATTGAACTTTTTGACCTTCTTCAAGGGTTTTATAGCCGTCGCCAGTAATTGATTTGTAGTGAACGAAAACGTCTTCGCCGTCTTCTTGCTGGATGAAGCCAAAACCTTTTGAATTGTTGAACCATTTTACGGTTCCTTCTCTGCGATCTGACATAGTACAGAAACTCCAAAAAAATTTATAAAAAATTCGGCCCGGATAAAAACTTATCCGACGACCATTACTTACAACGCTTGAAAACTTACGCGCGGCATAAAATACGGCGCGTAATTTGCCGCTCCGTCATTGACTGAAAACTATGAGAGGAACATCGGAATGAAACTCATGAAACCAGATCAATCGGAACAACTTCAAAGCGCTACAAGAAAAATAGCATACTTCAACAATTTTTGCAAATAAAATAAGATAAATCGGTCGAAAAAGATTATTATAATTTTCACGCGTATTTATCGGGATAAGACATTGATTTTTGCGACTGTTTTATGATTTGTTAAAATATAAATTTGGCTCCAATCTTAATCAATCTTAAAAAATCAGTCTCCTATTTCTCCCGCAAAACTAACTTCTCTTAAATTGTTCGCTAAATAATTCTTTTAAAGTTAGTATATTTAATATTCATAAAAATAATTCGGTTAAAAGATGGACGCAATCAATATTCTCGTCGCTGTAAATTTTGTTTATTCGATGTTTATGAACCTTTCGGGGGCAAAGAAAGGTTTTAAAAAGAAAATCTCCGGCGTTGTAGAACGTCCCAAAACTTATCTTCAAAGGATTCCTCCAAACGTCTCGGCGCTGATAATTCTTGCAACGGGACTTTCCGTTTTCAACATCGGAACTCTTTCGTTTGAAAATATGGACGAACTGATTTATTACCGAACTGCGGGGTTGCTGATTTACGTCGTATTCTCCTTTCTGCAGGTAAAATCTTTCAAATCGCTCGGCGACAGTTACTCGCAGGATATCGCTTTTCTAAGAGGACAAACTCTTTATTCCAAAGGACTGTACCGCTTAATTCGCCATCCGCAATATGTAAGTCAGATTTTAAGCGACTTGGGCGCGGGCATAGCGCTGCTGAGTTACACGGTTATTCCGCTTGTTCTTTTTCTTGAATTTCCCCTTTTTATGCTTCGCGCAATGAGGGAAGATAAATTGCTCGAAAAACATTTCGGAGACGAGTTTTTAAAATATAAAAAGCGATCGGGATTCTTCTTTCCCTTTATCGGCTGACAAATGAAGATCAAATTATTTTTAATATTGCTTCTGCTCTCCGGCGCCTCGGCAAACGCGCAGCGGCTTTTGAAGATTTCCGTTTCGGTTAACGGAAAAGAAGAAGAAATTTCTTCCCTTGTGCGAAGGGGAAACATTTACGCTTCGGCAAAGGATATTGCGCGCGTACTCACCGGAAATTATTATTACAACGAAGAAGCTTCGAAAGTGGAAATCAAATTCCGCGATTACAATCTCAAATTTACCGGAAGAAATCAATTTGTGATTCTAAGTTCGCGCAAAGACGGAAGCAAACGCGTTCTTCAATTGCCCGTTTCAACAATGTTAATAAAAGGAGACGTTTTCGTTCCGCTCGTTTACTGCGTTGACTATCTTTCATACGCTTACGGCGGAATTATTAATTTCGACCCGAAAGAGAAAAACATGACGGTAATAGGAAGCATTCCTCAGCATCCCGAAATCGCCGGAAAAATTAAGCTCCCGCCGAAAACAACGGACGCCCCGTCAACGCCGAAACCGAAACCGCGCAAACACGTAAAAATAAATTCCCGTTACGACATTTACGGAATTGACATTGAAGAAAAAGCGAACGGAACAATGATAAGAATTCTTTCGCAGAAAAAGATTGTGAAGCAGCCGCGCAGCTCAATCAAAAACGGCGTTCTCTATCTTTACCTCGCCGGCGTTAACGTGGATCCCGATTCAATTAGAAAAGTAAAGCCGAACGGATTCGTAAAAAAAATAAAATACAAAAGCGTAAACGGAAATCCGCAGTTTGAATTTTTCTTGAAAGAAGGATATTCATCCCACGAAACTTTTTACGATATAGGAACGAACGACGTTATCGTCGCTATTCATAACGATAAATTTAATTTGCCTTCGGAAGATTTTACAAAAACCGACAAAGAGCATTGGAACTTTGACGTTATTGTAATAGACGCCGGGCACGGCGGCAAAGACCCCGGAGCAATAGGCATTACGGGCGTTAAGGAAAAAGACGTCAATCTCGGAATCGCCTTGAAACTCGGCAAATTGATTGAGAAAAATCTACCTTCGGTTAAAGTAGTTTACACTCGTAAAACGGATGCGTTTGTGGAACTTTATAAGCGCGGAAAAATAGCCAACGAAAATAACGGAAAACTTTTCATCTCTCTCCACGCAAATTCGCTAGGGCGCAATCATAGCAACGTTCGCGGCGCGGACGTTTATCTTCTTCGTCCGGGGAAAACGAAAGCCGCGATTGAAATTGCCGAAATAGAAAACAGCGTTATCAATTACGAAGCCGACCCCGCAAAGTATCAGCGGTTAACCGACGAAAATTTTATTCTCGTTACGATGGCTCATTCGGCTTACATGCGTTATTCGGAAAAGTTCTCGGAAATTTTGAGTAACGAATGGTCGAAGAAAGTAGGCATTCCCGCGCGGGGCGTTAAGCAGGCGGGTTTCTTCGTTCTCGTCGGAGCTTCGATGCCGAGCGTGCTTGTTGAAACCGGATTCATTACAAACAGAGCGGACGAAAAATATCTTAGCAGCGCAAAAGGTCAGCAGATAATTGCAGAAACGATTTTCAACGCAATAAAAAAATACCGCGATTATTATAACGAATCGAACAACGAGGGAATTTGATAGTTTCCCAAAAAAAATCATTAATCGTCAACTTTCTTATTGGAGGCAACATGAAATATCTTCCGGTCTTTTTATTCGTAACTTTCTTTTCAACGGTTATTTTTTCGCAAGACGTGAAAAATGAAGAAGATTATTCCGCGCACGGAATTCAATTTCAAATAGGGAGTAATTTTCAACTTGAAAGTTTCGACGGTTTAACTTTTTCATATCTCTACCGCGTAAATAAAAACTATTTTTTTCGTTTTGGAATAGGAACCTCCCTATCTTTAGAGGACGCTTCCACAACGGCGGGAGAAGCCGATACTTTGGAACACAAAGGCAACGCCGATAGATATGGAATTACATTATCAGGAGACCTTATTTTTACGCTTGTAAGAAAAAACGGTTTTTCAATGATTGCAGGAGGCGGACCGTTTGTAACTTATCATTACTCACGTAATTATTCAAATAAACCGACCGGAAATCAAACATACGATAAAACAGACGTTATAAATGAATGGAACGTCGGGCTTGGATTACTAATTGGCGCGCAGTTTGAGCTTAACGAAAATATCGTTTTTTCAGGCGAATACGGATTGAACATCGGTTATAACAGTAAAAATGAAAATTTTAAACAAACGGCAACCACATACGGCAATACCAGAACTCTATTGACGAAAATCGAAATTAACTCATTTAACATATCTAACAGCGCTTTTAAGTTTGGGGTAGCCGTTTATTTTTAATTATTTCGGAACCGCTTTTTTCTGGAAACGGAAGGAAGCGGTTTCATTCTTTCTTTTCTTTTTCCTGAATATACCCTTCTTTTTTCAATAAATCGTAACTCCTGTATAGCGTAACCGTAGCTTTTGTGGAACGAAAGTAGCCTGTGGATTCAACGCGCACGCCCTCTACTTCTTTTGCGAGTTTTACTTTAGCTATTAATTTATCCTTGGAAATTAAATCGTGTTCAATCGATTTTTTCTTTTCGGGAATATTTTCAAAAGCCCAATAGATTCCTTTCTTTGCGTTGATAACGGCGCCGTCAACGCATTCTTCATATTGGGATTGAGCTGAAAGTATAAAGGGGAACAATAACAACAGCAAAAGGAATTTTTTCATAACGTCCTCGTCTGTTTATTCTTCGGTAATAAAACAAAATAGTAAAATATTTTCTAAAACGGAATAGATAAGAGTCAAATGTTTTCCGAATAGTCGGGCTTGTTTCACGCAAAGTCCGTAAAAGACAATATCATAAATTCAATATTCTTGCGTCGTTTTATTTTATTATCGCTCCAACCTCTCTGCCGGCGCGGCTTTCCGCGTTTTGTTTGTTAACCGACGTCATATAGTAAAAATACAGCTCGCCCTTTTTTGCGGATGTATCGAGATATTCATTCTTTCCGTCGAAAGACGCTTCCGCAATTTTTTTCTGTTTCTTTCCGCGCCGGTATCTGTAAATAAAGAACTTTGCAATATTGTCGTCGGCTGGTTTGTCCCACTTTAGTAGAATTCCTTTTTCCGAAGCTGCGGCTGAAATTCTTGCGGGAGGCGGAGGCGGCGTAATTTTCGGTTCCGCAGCAACGCCCGAACTCAATTCGCTAACGCTTCCGTTCACCCCGTGAGAGCGAATAAAATATTCATAACTTTTTCCTTTTTCAATTTCTTTGTCAAAATAATTGTTGCTCTCCGGAAAAAG
>JAADIR010000098.1 GCA_013151245.1 Chlorobiota bacterium | reverse complement strand
CGTGCAGCAGCGCTTTCGAAGGAATGCAGCCGCGGTAAAGGCAGACGCCGCCGGGGTTTTCCGCTTTGTCGATTAAGGTTACTTCCATTCCTAAATCCGCCGCGAGAAAAGCGGCTGCGTATCCGCCAGGTCCGCCGCCGATAACTACTAATTTTGATTTTGTCATTCTATTTTCCCTGATCTTCAATTCTTTTTAAATCGACCCACAACTAAAGTTGCGGGCTAATGCAAAACAATTCCTAACTATTACATCAACAATAAAATGGGATTTTCGAGCGATTCGCAAACCCAGCGCAGAAATTTTGCGGCGAGCGCGCCGTCTATAACGCGATGATCGTAAGAAAGCGAAAGCGGCATAATTAAACGCGGTTCAAATTCGCCGTCAATGTAAACCGGTTCGTAAACGCCGCGCGAAACTCCGAGAATTGCGACTTCGGGAGCGTTGACTACCGGTGTGAAAGCGGTTCCGCCGATTCCGCCGAGATTGCTTATCGTGAAGTTGCCGCCCTGCATTTCGTCGAGAGTTAGTTTTTTCTCGCGCGCTTTCTTTGATATTTCAGTCAATTCAACCGATAAATCGAGAATCGATTTTTTATCAGCGTCTTTGATTACCGGAACCAAAAGTCCGCGCGGAGTATCTACCGCAACGCCTACGTTGCAATAATCTTTGTAAATAATTTCTCCGTTTTTCATATCTACGCTCGAATTGAAATCGGGGAATTTCCGCAGTCCCGCCGCAATTACTTTCAGCAATATCGCGGTAATAGTAAGCTTTCCGCCGAGCGCTTCGGCTTGTTTTGCGTATCGTTTTCTCGTTTCTTCGAGTTTCGTAACGTCAGCTTTGTCAAACTGAGTAACGTGCGGGATTGTTGACCACGCGTATGAAAGATGTTGAGCGGTTTTTCGTCTGACGGCGCTCATCGGCTCTTTGCGAACGTTTCCCAACTTAGAAAAATCGGGAAGTTCTTCATTATAAAGAACGCCGCTTCCCGAAACGGTTTCCCCTTTGCCGATTCGCTCGTTCAATTCTTTGGCGAAAAGTTTTACGTCGTCAATTGATATTCTTCCGCCCGGTCCGCTTCCCTTAACTTGATTTATATCGATTCCGATTTCACGCGCAAATCTTCTCGTAGTAGGCGTTGCGGGAGCGGTTATTTTCGGAGCGTTTGTCGATACGGGTTCAACCGTTTTTACAATTTCTTCATTTTCTCGAATGCTTTCATCAACTGTTTTTTCTTCAACGGATTCAGACGGTTCGTCGGCAAGCGTCTTTTCCTTTTCCTTTTCTTTATCAACGGCTTCCGCGGAAGATTCTTTATTTTCGTTTGTTTCTTCGCCGGCGGTTTTATCGATCTTGAAAATAACGTCTCCAACATTCGCCTTCTCGCCTTCCTTAATCATCACCTCGATAATCGTTCCGGCAACCTCGGAAGGGACTTCAATTGTCGCTTTGTCGGTTTCAATTTCAAGCAGAACTTGATCGACTTCAATTCTATCGCCGACGGCTACATTCACTTTAATAACATCCGCCGAATCAATGTTTTCGCCGAGTTCCGGTAATTTAAAATCAATTGTCATTTCTTTCCCAAATTTTATTATTCAAACAATTCTCGGATAATTACGAATACATCGGATTCGCTTTCTCTCTATTAACGTTTAATTTATCCGCGGCTTTTTTTAGAACGGCGCGAGTGATTCTTCCTTCTTCCACGAGCGAATGAAGCGAAGCGTAAACTATGTGTTTGGCGTCGACTTCAAAGAAATCGCGCAGATGTTCTCTGTCGTCGCTCCGTCCGAATCCGAACGTTCCGAGAGAAGTCAATTTACCCGGCAGCCATTTTGCCAGGGAATCCGCGAGTATCTGAACGTAATCGGACGCCGCAATAAACGCGCCGCTTTCCCCTTCCGTAATTTTCGATACGTAAGGGATTTTGCTTTTTTTATCGGGATTCATTCTGTTCCAACGTTCCGTTTCTTTCGCGTCGAGATGAAGCTGCTTGTAACTTGTTACGCTCCAAACGTCGGCGGCGACTTTGTATTCATTCTCCAATATTTCCGCGGCTTTCAGCGTTTCGTTCATAATTGCGCCGCTTCCCAAAAGATGAACTTTCAACGCGGTCTTTTTCTTTGACGCTTTGTATTTATACATTCCCTTCAAAATTCCTTCTTTCGAACCGCGCGGCATTGCGGGCATCGGATAATTTTCGTTTCCGATTGTTATGTAATAGAAAACGTCTTCCCGCTTTTCGTACATTCTGTAAATCCCTTCGCGAATGATTACCGCAAGCTCGTATGCGAACGCCGGGTCGTAAGCGCGAAGCGTGGGAATAGGATAAGCGAGAAGATGGCTTTGTCCGTCTTGATGCTGTAAGCCTTCGCCTGCAAGGGTTGTGCGTCCCGCCGTCGCCCCGATTAAAAATCCTTTCACTTTCATATCCGCCGCAGCCCAAGCCATATCGCCGATGCGCTGCAAACCGAACATCGAATAGAAAACATAGAACGGAATTGCGTTTACGCCGTGCGTAGCGTATGAGTTGCCCGCCGCAATAAACGACGCCATTGAACCGGCTTCGGTAATTCCCTCTTCCAAAATTTGTCCGTTTTTCGCTTCTTTATAATAAAGAAGACTCTCGCGGTCAACCGGTTCGTAAAGCTGCCCGACGTGCGAATAAATTCCGACTTGCCTAAACAACGCTTCCATTCCAAACGTGCGCGCTTCGTCGGGAACAATGGGCACAATCAGTTTTCCTATATCTTTATTTTTCAATAGTTTCGTTAGAATTCGAACGAAGACCATCGTTGTAGAAACTTCTCGTCCGTTTGTCCCTTCTAAAAATTCCTTTACGACTTCCTCGGACGGAGCGTGGATTGACTGCGCTTTCAAAACGCGTTTCGGCACGTAGCCGCCGAGTTCTTTTCTTCTTTTTTTGACGTAAGCAATTTCCGGCGAATCTTCCGGCGGCTTATAAAACGGGGCGTTCACAACGTCGTCGTCCGAAAGCGGAATGCCGAAGCGGGTTCTAAAATGTTTCAGTTCGTCTTCATTTAATTTTTTCTGCGAGTGAGTGATGTTCTTTCCTTCGCCGGCTTCTCCGAGCCCGTAACCTTTTACGGTTTTCGCAAGTATTACCGTCGGCGCGCCTTTATGCTCGACTGCAAGTTTGTATGCCGCGTAAACTTTTTCGGGATCGTGTCCGCCGCGTTTCATCTTTTCAATCTGTTCGTCGGAATAATTTTTAACAAGTTCGAGCAGTTCGGGATATTTCGCAAAAAAATGTTCGCGGATGAACTTTCCGTTTTCCACAATATATTTCTGCGACTCGCCGTCGATAATTTCGTTCATTCTTTTTAGCAGCAATCCGCTTTTATCTTTTTCCAACAGCGGGTCCCAATCGCTTCCCCAAACTACTTTAATTACGTTCCAGCCGACTCCGCGGAATTGCGCTTCAAGTTCCTGTATTATTTTACCGTTTCCGCGCACGGGTCCGTCGAGGCGTTGAAGATTGCAGTTAATAACAAAAATGAGGTTGTCGAGTTTTTCACGCGCGGCAAGAGAAATAGCCCCAAGCGCTTCCGGTTCGTCCGTTTCGCCGTCGCCGAGGAAAGCCCACACTTTCGATTCGCTTGGGCGTTTTAATCCGCGGTCTTCCAAATATCTGTTGAAGCGCGCTTGATAAATTGCTTGAATCGGTCCGAGTCCCATCGAAACGGTCGGGAATTCCCAAAACTCCGGCATAATCCACGGATGCGGGTACGAAGTGAGCGAAGGTCCGCCCGAAAGATCGCGTCTGAAATTACGCAGATGTTCCGCCGATATTCTCCCTTCCAAATAAGCCCGCGCGTAAATTCCGGGCGAAGCGTGACCTTGAAAATAAATTTGGTCGCCGTCGTAATTATAATCTTTCCCGCGGAAAAAATGATTGAAAGCCACTTCATAAAGAGTAGCCGCCGATGCGTAAGTGGAAATATGTCCGCCGATTCCGGGCGATTGCTTGTTCGCTCGGACTACCATCGCCATTGCGTTCCAACGAATGATGCTTTTTATTCTTCGCTCTATTTCCCTTCCGCCGGGATAATTAGGCTGTTTTTCTTTTGGAATTGTGTTTATATACGGCGTGTTAGCCGTAAACGGAATCTCAACTCCGGCGCGATGCGCGTAAGCGCTCAATTCTTGAAATAATTCCTTAACTTTTTCCGGTCCGCCGCTTTGTAATACATATTCCAAAGATTCCAACCATTCGTTTAATTCTTCTTTGTCAAACTGAAAATTCTTATCGTCTATTATTTTTTCCGACATTTGAATAATTCCTTTAGCTAAAAATAAGATACTGAGTATTTTTTAATTTATAATATTAATTTACGAAAATTATCCGCTAATAAATATGCATATCCGAGCGCTTGTACATTAGACGACAGAATTATTTTACGATGAATTACTTCCTTTCAGTCTTTGATTTTTAACGGAATTACCGTTATTAATTCTATAAAATGTTTCTTCCGATAACAACGGAGTAAAAACTTTACAATGATTTTATTTTGTCATTTCGAAAAAATCCCGTTTGTTTTTTCAGGACAAGACACATCATTCCAATTTTCCATTCTCAATTCTCCATTTTCCATTATCAATTGCTGTTTACCGCAAACTAAATAATTCATACTTACGCAATATCGCATCACACAAATATGTGATTTTTCGAATAACCGCTAAAGAGTTTTCATTTTATTCCGATAGTTTAATCAATTGTGAAAAGCGCGGACGCAAAAAACTTAAGTTTGATTTAAATCAAACATATTCCATTTCACACTTTTGTGTTATTGCCCTCCGCCGCTCTATTAGCTAAGTTGATTTCAGAATTTGAACGAACAAATCAACATAAAACGGAGGACAAAATGAAACAAGTTATATCATTCGTAGTTTTAGCGTTTTTCTTAGCTTCAATTACTTCAGCTCAATCTTCAATTAATATCTATTCCAAAAGCAATAACGACGTTCCGAAGATAATTGAAAAGCTTAAATCTTTACCGTCAATTGAGAAGGTTGAAAAAGAACAGAATTATCAAAATTATTTCATTTTCGTAAAAAAGGGCGAAGAACAATCGTATAAAGAAATCGTCGGAATGTGGAATGATCCTGCGCCGGAGATTGTAAGAGTAAAAGGAAAAATAAAAATTGTGATGAACGATACTTACGCGGGAAAGTTTGACGACGTAATTCTTAAACAATTCAAGAAAGATAAAAACTCTGTCGTTAGCGCAGAACTTGTTGACAAAGGAACTTTCGTAGTCCAATTCAAAGACCCGGGAGTTCCTAAAATTACGTTGTTTACTTACTATTTCGGAAGAAGAGTAAAACCGCGCCCGAATCCGATGACGTTCGATACGTTATTCAAAGACTTCTACTTTTTACCGGCAGAATAAATAATTTACTTTTAACATAATGAGAAAAATAAAATGAAAAAGATAATAATTGTCGCCGCAGCCATATTAATAAGCGCATTGAGTTTGCAAGCCCAGAGTATAACTTCAACATTGGGCGGAAACGGATTAACCGACGCCTTCGATATTAAAAACAACAACGGCGATTTATTGTTCAGATTGAACGGAGTCGGGAATTTAGGACTTGGAGTTTTTGCGCCCGCAAATAAATTAGACGTTGACGGCAGTTTGAATCTGACTTCAACCAACTCATATAAAATTAACGATTCGCCCGTGATTAATTGTTACGATAACAACACATTCATCGGTTTTGGAACGGGCAGCGTAAACGGCGGTTCCAGCAACACGTTCGTAGGCAAAGACGCGGGAAGCTCTAACACAAGCGGCGAAGATAACGCATTTTTCGGTTACAAAGCGGGCAATAGCGTAACTACTTCAACGCGGAACGTTATGCTCGGAAGCGAAGCGGGCAGAAGCGCCGTCGGAACAAACTGCATTTTTATCGGGTTTCAAACGGGATATATCGCGCAAGGTTTTTCGAATATTTTTATCGGAAATTCAAATGGAAGAATTTCCACCGGAAATTTTAATCTGGCTATCGGATTAACAGCGGGATACGATTTGACTTCAGGTTCGCATAATATTTTTATGGGAACATTAACCGGATATAAAAATACAACCGGGAGCTACAATGTTTTTGTCGGTTCTCAAGCGGGATATGATAACTTAACCGGAAATAAAAATGTGTTTATCGGTTACAACGCAGGGTTCGCCGAAACAGGCTCCAACAAACTTTATATTGACAATTCTTCAACCACGTCGCCTTTAATTTACGGCGATTTTTCAACCGACGACGTTAAAATAAACGGCGATTTAACCGTTACCGGCACAATTACCGAAATATCCGACGCGCGCTATAAAAAGAATATCGCTCCGATTGAAAACGCTTCCGAAAAAATTCAACGCATTAACGGCGTTTATTACAATTGGGATAAAGAAAAACATCCCGAGCTAGTTACAGGAAGCGGAAGAGAAATTGGAGTGTTGGCGCAAGACGTTGAAAAGGTTTTTCCCGAACTTGTTAAAACAGACGAGAAAGGTTTTAAATCCGTCAATTATTCAAAACTCAGCGCAATATTAATTGAAGCGGTTAAAGAGCAGCAAACAAACATTGAAGCGCTTCAAAAAGAACTTAACGACGTTAAAAATAAAATGGAAGAATATTATATAAAACATTCCAACGACAATACTAATGTTTCTGTAAAAACTAATTGAGGTAATTATGAAAATATTTGTTTTTGTATTAGCGACTTTCTTCTTTGCAATAATTTCGACGCAGGCGCAAGACATTACCGCAACTCTCGGCGGCGATACATCCACCGACTATTTTGAAGTAGAAAACAGTTCGGGAACTCTTCTTTTCAGACTAAACGGAACGGGTAATTTGGGTCTCGGTTTAACAAACCCGGCATACAAACTAAGCGTAAACGGAAATATTAATCTTCAAAGCGGATTCAGCTATCATATTAACGGACAACCGATCTTGAACGGAATAATGAGCAGCACTTTTGTAGGAATAGGCGCGGGAATAAATAATACAAATTCAGTAAATACATATAATACATTTGTCGGCGTAAACGCGGGTTTTTCAAATACAACCGGAATGAGCAATACTTGTCTGGGGTACGAAGCCGGATCCGGTTTAACCGACCAAATGGAAAATGTAATTATCGGTTACAACGCAGGACAATATATCGACGAATCCGCAAATTATAACGTGATTATCGGCGCCGAAGCGGGTAAAAATTTACTTGCGGGTAAGAATTGTTTTATAGGCGACGGCTCCGGCTATTCCGCCGATTTAGCCGAAAAGAACGTAGCCGTGGGCGAAGCAAGCGGATTCTCGCTTTCAGACGGCTCGAACAATGTGTTGCTTGGAGAATCGGCGGGATATTCTTTGACGAACGGTTACGGCAATACTTTTGTCGGTCACGAAGCGGGTGAAAACACATCAGGCTCCGGAAGTTATAATGTTTTTATAGGATATCTTGCCGGGAAAAATATTTCAGGCGACAATAAATTGGTTATCGAGAATTCAGCGTCATTACAACCTCTGATTTACGGCGATTTTTCTACCGACGACGTTAAAATATACGGGGACTTAACCGTTACCGGCACAATCACCGAAATATCCGACGCGCGCTATAAAAAGAATATCGCTCCGATTGAAAACGCTTCCGAAAAAATTCAAAACATTAGCGGCGTTTATTACGATTGGGATAAAGAAAATCATCCCGAGCTAGTTACCGGAAGCGGAAGAGAAATAGGAGTGCTGGCGCAGGACGTTGAAAAGGTTTTTCCCGAACTCGTTAAAATAGACGAGAAAGGTTTTAAATCCGTCAACT
>JAADIR010000110.1 GCA_013151245.1 Chlorobiota bacterium | reverse complement strand
ATGATTACCATACTTCCGCCCAACGCAATTGAAGTTAAAATCGCATTGAACGAAGTTAAAACAATAAAAGTCTCCGAAGGATTATCAAAAATCAAGCGAACAAAAATATAATTAATTGCAAATGTAACGATAGTATTTACAAACATTACTCTTGAAAAAAAGAGAACGATTATCAGCAACGCCGCTCCGGAAATCACGCTCGACTGAAAAAATATCAACGCAAAAGATTTGAAAAAAGTAACGACGACTTCCGGCAGCAAACTTCCGCCGTTTGTAGCCAAATAGGTAAGCGGTTTATATTCAATTCCGTTAAAAGTATTGATAAAAACAATGAATATGTACAGCGAAATAACAAACGGCACGCTCAATCCGGGAAGATTGAAAACGTTCGCCATTAAATGTTCGAGAGCCGCCGACATTAAAAACGTAAGCATCACAAATATCAAAATCATCGCCACCAGAAACGGAGTTAACTGGAAAAAGAAAGCCGCCGCCGATGCGAGAAGTATTCCGTTAAATCCGTAAAAGCCGTTGCGTATCTTTTCCTTATCGAAGTTGAGATAAATAGCCAAAGCGTTGCTGACGCTTACGCCGAGCAAACCCATAATTCCAATTTCCGGAACAATGAAAGTCGTCAGCGCCGCCGCCATTCCAAACCATTTTCTATTGGAAAAGAAAATCTGCGCGTAGCTGAAGAAAATCGAATCTAAGAAAAATTGCATCTACAAAAATCTCCGGAATTATTTCAATGAAAAAGAAGTTAATTTTTCCGGAACCCGCTCCGGCGAAATAATGTATTCCAAATCCTCGTCTTCTCTAATAACTTCGACGGTTTTATCTTCCATTACCATCGTAATTTTCGGACGCGTCGTTATAAACTGCATCCATTGAGTTACGCTGTACGCCCCGACAAAAAGGATAATCAGTCTGTCCCCTTTTTTCTGCGTCGGCAAAACGATATCTTCCCTCAGACAGTCAATATTCATACACAGCGGTCCGTAAACCGCGGCGTTCTCGGTGAAATTACCGCTATTCTGCGCCGGAACGATTTTATGATTGAACCAATGGCTTGTGAATAAATAATTTACGCCCGCGTCAATTATAATTGCCCGTTTACCGTTTGAAAGCCGTTTGTTGCCAAGCACCGTACTGATCAAATATCCGGCGTCGTCAATCAATGCGCGCCCTGTTTCCAGGAAAAGCGTCGGGAGTTCGTCCGGCGGAAGATTCAAATCGAACAAAGGAGAAGTAATTGCGTCGGCATATTGCTCGTAGCTCGGCAGCAGCTGCTCTGCGTCGAGATATTGTCCTTTCAAAGTATTCTTCGACGGAAGTCCGCCGCCTACGTCGATATATTCCAACACGGTTTCGTACTGCGCGTGAACCATCTTTGCAAGTTCCACTAATTTCAAAACGGCTAATCTATAAGGCTCGGTCGCCATTATGTAAGTTCCTATATGCGTATGAAGCCCCACAAGGTTAAGCGTTTTGCTCGTCATAATTCTTTTGATAGCGTGAGCGGCTTCCCCGTTTTCATAATTAAATCCGAATCGATCCCATTTGGGATAAATACCGACGTCCATATTAACGCGGATTGCCACGTTCGCTTTTAAATCCAACTTTTCAGTAATTTCAAGCAATTGATATAATTCGTCAAAATGGTCGATGTGAATTTTCGCCTTTTCTTTAACGGCGGTTTCCAACGCCGAATCGCTTTTGTCGGGACCGTTAAAAATAATGTTGGCGCCGCTTACTCCGAGTTTTCTAGCGCGCTGATATTCGTATTCCGAAACGACTTCCGCCCAAGAGCCTTCTTGATGAAACACGGAGCAGACTGCGCTAAGGTAATTTGTTTTGTACGACCAGGCAAACTGCACTTTAGGATATCTCGTTTTAAATATCCTCAGCATCTTTCTCTGATTCTCTCTAATCTGTTTTTCGGAAAATACAAACAACGGCGAACCGTACTCCTCGACAAGATTGTTAACTGCAACTCCGTCAATTTCCGTTATAGTCGGCTGAACCGGCGAAGATCCGAATTTATTCATCAATCCGGAATGTTGTTTTATAATTACGGGTCTTTCATAAACTTTTTTACTCATTAACGACTACTCCTTTTACGGTTATTTCTTCAAACTTTTTAATGTCGGTAATTAAATCCCACGAATAGCGAATAAATATTTTCCCTATCTCATAGTTTTCAAAATTTTCAACTTCCTCGCCCAAAGCTAATTGCAGAGCCGCGTACGGAAGATTTTGTCCGGCTCCCACGGCGAGATAAACCCAAGCCGGAAAGCGCGGATTTATTTCTAGAAGGTAGAACTTTCCGGTATTGCCGTCTTTAATAAACTCAAATTCGGCTCCGCCTTTCCATTCTAATTTTTCAATTATTTTTTTCGAAATGTCAATCAGCTGCGGTTCGTCAATCGTTACGCCCGCCCAGCCTTTTCCTTTATCGGTAATGTAAAGTTTTTTCATTGCCACCGCGCCGGTTGTGTTTCCGGTTCCGTCTCCCAAAGCGACTACGTTATATTCCTCTCCGCGAACAAACTCCTGAACAATTATGGGAAGTCCCCACTTCGAAGAAATTTTTCCGAAATAAGCCGCCGCCTCTTCAAAATTATTTGCAATGTATGCGTCGTAAAAAATTCCTTTGATGGCAACCGGAAATTTCAGTTCCGACGGCATTGCGTATAATTCATGAATGGACGAAGCTAGAATGTTTTTCGGAGCCGTGATTCCGTTCTCCTCGCAGAAAGAGAAAAGTTTATCCTTGCCTCTTATTGTTATCTGCTCCGCCGACGGAAGAAATGTTTTAATTCCAATCTCCGCCAACTTAGGCGATAGCTTTGTAAAAGCGTAAAGTTCCGCGTCAAGAGTTGGAATAATAACGTCAATCTTTTCAATTGAATTAATATAAGCCAATCTTTCGAAGAACGGGTCTAAACCGCCCGACGGATACGGAATCAGATAACTGCTGTCGGCGACATCCGGCATAAACGCCCCGGGTTCGAGCGCGTCGTAAATTAGTCCGACAATTTTTCCGCTGAAACGCTCCGAATCTTTTATTCCTCTAATAACCGGAACGCCCGGTCCCGGAGAATCGACATTATTTAATCCTGTTACCGCAACTTTCATATCTCTTCTACCAGTCTAAAGTTCTTTAATTGAGTCAAAAAATCGTTGACGTCTTTTTCAGCCGTGTGTTCGTCAACGTCAAACTCTTCAGTTAATCTTTCGATTATTTCCTCAATAGAACTTCCGTTTTTCAACAATCCGATAACTATCTTTCCTATTTCATTCAGCGTGAAAGATTCTCCCGTTGCGGGAAGAAACAAAAACCCCTCTTCGCTTACGGCTAAGTTATCCGGTATTTTATAGTTTTCCATTTTTTCTCCGATCCAAAATATTATTTTAAAAGCAACATTTTCTTTGTAAGTTTTTTTCCATTGTAATCTATTTGATAAAAATAAGTTCCCGAAGCTATTTTGCCGCCCTTAGAGTTTTGACCGTTCCAAGCGACTTGATAATCGCCGGGATTTTTATAACCGGAGTACAATTCTTTGACTAAGCTGCCGGATATATCATAAATATTTATACTTACGTTACCGGGTTCATTTATCGAATATTTAATTGTGGTTGACGGATTAAACGGATTCGGATAATTTTGATTCAGCTTAAAATTAAGTTGAACGACGTCTCCTTTAGCGACGCTCGTTGGAATATCCGTGCTATAAACTTGATACGAATACGTTTCATAGTTTGGATAATTATACTGAGAAAACGAACAATCCCATTTTCCGTCGTCGTCAATATCCCAAATTACCGGATAGGAAAATGAAAAGTTCAGGTCGTCCATTTCAAAAACCGTACTTCCGGTCACAATGTCTATTATTTTAAATGAACTCCGATAATTATCAGCGTCCCCGTGATAACCGAGCACGTAGAATTCAACTATTCCGTCGCCGGTTAAATCAACGCCGAGCGAATAAACTTGATTTCCGGCTGTTTTTTCGGGCGCGGTAAAGGCGTAAGAATACTGTATGTTTTCGGAAAACTCGCCGTCCATTACATAAAAACTCGTTTCGGTTACTACGTAAAATTTATTGATCCAGTTATCCCCCGACTTTTGAAAAGCTACCCAGCCGGCTGCGTATTGCGGATTAAGCCCGGAAGAAGACCATTTGTTCGCCCATTGCGAAAAAGTTAAAGAAGGCAAAACAATAGTTATTATTGCAATTAGAATAACAAAATTTCTTTTCATAATATTTCTCCGTAAATTTAATTTAAATTGATTTATATTTACTCAGTTCAAAAACACAGTTTAAACGGACCGTTCCCGTTAAATTCGGAACGTTTAATTATTTGCTTTGGGTTCCGAAAATTCAATTTGCAGAAAATTTAAGTTTGGTTAAAACCAAAAGGAAAATTCCGCGTTTTTCTTCTTTCCAAATTAACGAATGTAATCGGGCGTCCACTCTATAGCAATTTCTATTTTTTAAGTCCGTTTCCGAAAACGATTTGTTTAGTCCGACAAATCATTCACAAAATTTTATATCTATTTATAAAACGGTTTTAGCCGTTAAAATAATTCTTGCCGCCGGTTTTCTAAGAAAATAATTAACCGACCATTTGCTTAACACAAAAAATCTATTATTAAATCCAACCAAGTAGCCGATGTGAACAAAAATCCACAAAACCCATGCAAAAAAACCGGCAAAGCGGAATTTGCCAAAATCGGCTACCGCTGCGTTTCTTCCAATTACGGCAAGGCTTCCCTTATTGAAATACTTAAATTCCGGCGCTGCTTTGCCCAAAATATGTTTCGCGGCATAAATTCCCTGCTGCATTGCAACCGGAGCCGTTCCCGGTAATTGCTTTTTATTTGCATCGGCAAACGCGGCAAAATCGCCGATTACGTAAACGTTTTCGTAACCGTCAAGAGCTAAATTATTGTTAACTTTTACTCTCCCTTTTCTATCGATTTTTATCTTATTATTACGCGAAAGAATGTTTTCTCCGAACTTAGCCTTAACGCCCGCAGCCCAAATTACGACTTTGCTTTCAATATATTTTGTAGATTCAGCGGTTTTAATTTCCAGCCGATCTTTTTCGATATTTGTAACAAAAGTTTTTGTTAAAATAGTAACGTCAAGTTTCCTTAAAGATTCTTCCGCGGCTTTAATTAACTGTTCGGGAAAACCGGGCAGAATATTTTCTCCCGCTTCAATGAGATAAATTTTCGCTCTTTCGGCGTCGATTTTCCTGAATTCGTTTTTCAGCGTATATTTTCTCAACTCAGCCAACGCGCCGGAAAGTTCTATTCCCGTGGGACCGCCGCCGATTATTACCAAATTCAAAGGATTTTCATCGCAAGGATGGAGCGCCTCGGATTCGGCGCGTTCAAAAACGTTTAATATTCTGCTTCTTATTTCAAGCGCGTCTTCCAAAGTTTTTAAAGGCGGAGCATACTCTCTCCAGCTTTCGTTTCCAAAATAATCGGGAGCGACGCCTACTGAAATTATCAGTTTGTCATATTTAAGTTCTCCGCATTCTACAAGCACGCAATTACGCTCCGGATCAACCGATTTAACTCTTTCTTTAAGAATAGTAACATTCTTATTTTTCTTAAATATTTCCCTTACGGGATACGCAATATCTTCGGGAGAAAGCTGGGCGGTTGCCACCTGATAAAGCAGCGGCTGGAACAAGTGATAATTCCGCAAATCAATTAGAGTTATTCTGTGATTCCCGCCGCCTTTAAGAATTTCCTTAGCCGCGTAAATTCCGCCGAATCCCGCTCCGATGATGATTATATGTTGATTCTCTTTAGTCAAAATAGTTTAAAGTGAATCAATCACATTTTTTAATTTAGCTTTAATTTTTTCGGCTATTTTTTTTATTTCGGAATTATCCACCGCGGTCATTGAAGCCGCGGGATCGATTGCGGCAACTTCAACTCCGTTTTCTTTTTCCTGCAGAATAACGTTGCACGGGAGCATAGTTCCTATTTTATCGTCTGCCGTTAACGCTTCAAGCGCAAAGGGAGGATTGCATGCTCCCATAATTCTGTACGGTCTGAAATCAATTCCCAACTTGTTTTTTAACGCATTGCTTACGTTAAAATCAGTAACGACTCCAAATCCTTCCGTTTTTAAGGCTTCGGTAACTTTTTCAATCGCTTCGTCAAAAGTTACGTTTAATGTTTTTGAAAAATAATATGACATTTTAGTTCTCCTTTTTAAATAATACAATTTATCAGCTTTTCCCTGGTCTTCAATTAGGGAATATAGCCGTGTTCAAGATTTAACAATGATTCCCTATCGTCAAATTGACTGTTCCATAATTGCTCTATTGAATAAACGACCGCAAGTTGGAAACGCGTTTCATTGCCGCCGTACAAAGCGCTCAAATCGCCTTGATTATTGTTGTACTGAATTTGCAGTCCGACGTCGAAACCTGCGCCAAGTCTGTAAAACGTATTGAATATAAGCTGCAATTGCTTTGAGCTGTTTTCCAATTCCAAGAAACTTTTGTAACCGGCAGAAACGGAAACTTGCAGCGACGGTCTTTCCAATTTTCTAAAAAGAAAACGGAGACTTGCAAAAGAGGAAACGGACGCCGCTCTGCTCATTGAATAAAAATCCGTTACGCTTTTAATTTCATCGAATCCGCCGTTATAAATTACTTGAGTTCTAAAGTCCAGAAAATAGACGGGGTCTCTTAAAACATTAAATATCGCGGAAAAGGAAATATTCTTCAACATTTTATCATACCGCTCGGTATATCCTTCTCTGTCGGTAAAAAAATTATTAAACCCGATTCCAATTTGCTGAACAACCGGACGTTCCCACAACTGCGAAGACGGAACCCGATAGACAAACGATACGCCCATCGCATTTAAGCTGAAGTCCGTTTCCGTCGTTTCGGGAGCTTTCGGCGATTCGGTAAAATGCTCGCCGTGAATTTTCAGATGAAAACGCTGACCAAATATATGCGTATATTCAAACACGTTTCCGTATTGGTTATCTTCGGAATTAACGCCAAGAGAAAACGGATTTAAGACGTCCGTAAAAAACAGAGCGTCGTCGTCGCGCAAAGTTGGAAATTCAATCAACGAACTCGCAACCCTCGATCGTCCGAGTTTAATGATGTTTGTTCTATCTTCGATTTTAATAAATGTTTGGTGAAAAAATATTTGTCCAAGGTCCGAATTGGCGTCGGGGAACTGCATCCCAATAACAAACTGTCCCCTAAAATCGCTATACAATTTTTGACGAAATCCAAACAAAATTCCCGAATCAGAAAAGTCATTAATTGCAGAAGCAGTTTGGTTTGAGCGAGCGTCAACATTAACCGACATAACCCCGCGCGCGCCGAGCTGAATCTCCGGACTTATTTGTCCAAATAAAGTTCCCCCAATAATAAAGCTTAAAACGAGAATCGCTTTCCAAAGAAACTTTTGTTTTTGCATTAGAAATTCTCCTAATTTAAAATTTTAATTATCCGCAAATTAATTATTCGTCCAAAGCGACAATCGGCAAAGAAGGCAATCCCATTTTCTTAGCCATCATACCCAATTCGGCTTCTTCAGCCGGCATATCTTCATAAACAAGCGCCAATAAATTTCCGCCGGGATAAAGCCCGTTATTTGTAACGCGTCTTGTGTCGTGATCGTGAAACGTCCAAATTCCCCTGTTATTTCCTTCAATAATAATATCAAGCGTTTTGCCGGGGCTTAATCTTAACGTATTCATTTGATCGGGCTGCTTAATTGGAATTCCATCGTTGCAAACCTGCCAAAAGTCGTGCCCGTGAAGATGTAAATAATGTTCTTCCGTGCCGGCGTTGATTAAACGCACTCTGATGTTTTCCCCTTCTTTGATATAAATATTCGGCGTCATCGGATAAGATTTACCGTTTACAGAAAACCAATTGGGGCGCGGAAGTTCGTCTAAAGAACGCCTATTTGTAACATAAGGCGGAAGATAACCGTTATTGACGGCTTCAACAAGTTCGTCTTTTGTGTTAAAGGTTGCGAATCTCTCTTTATCAAATCTACCGTTTTTCATCAAATACATTCTTTCTTTCATTCGCACAAGCATTGCGTTTAATTCGTTGCGTATAAAATTAGAATCATGCGCCGAATAGAGAAGCGTGTACTCGCGATCATACGGAAAAGATTTTTTAATGGGATCGTCGGGGTCTTCGACAATAAAACTGCCGTACATCCCCGATTGCATGTGAAGCAACGTACCCCAATGACAATGATAAAAATGAGTGCCGTACGGTTTTGCCGTAAATTCATACACAAACTCCTGACCGGGCATTACCGGCATCTGCGTAACATAAGGAACGCCGTCCATTCGCCAAGGCACATATATTCCATGCCAGTGAATAGTATGATTTAGTTCTGTTTTGTTTTTAAACTTCACGCGAACTTGATCTCCCACATTAACCCGCAATTCCGGACCCGGAATTTGTCCGTTAAAAGCCAGCGTATGAAATTTAAATCCGGGAACTAATTCTTGTTCGATAATTTCCACATAAAGTTCAAATTCTTTTACTCCGCCGATAATATTAGGCTGCAAGACATTCGGGAACTTCTTTTCATTTTCCTTTATAACCTGAGCTGAAAGCATCGAAGCCGGCAGCATTGAAGCCGCCGCAACCGTTGAAGTGACTTTTAAAAAATCACGCCTTTTCATTTACTCCTCCTTATTAAAAGAAATATTTATAAAGAAATTAAAAAAAATATTTGCCATTAACTATCTTAAATCTTACGCCGATTGTATTCATTCTCTGTCTTTAAATCCGCAGAAAACAATTATTATTCTTCTTCGCTTTTTGTTTCTTTTCCCGCATCAATATATTTTTTCGGTTCTTGTTCAAAAAGAACTTTACACAAAGTCGTACAAAAATAAAATATCTTGTTTTCATAATTCATCGATTCAGCTTCATTTGAAACTTTAACTTCCATTCCGCATACAATACAATGTTCCATTTTGCCTCCGTTGTTCAATATCAATTTTAATATCCAAGCGTCGGCTCAGCAGTTTGCAGCTACTTCCCTATGCTCGGATTTTCCATGTCTGCACCAAACACAATCACAATCTATGTGCATACACTGTTTATCAATTAATCTGCTTTTATATGTTCTCTTAGCAATTTTATAAAAAATTCTTTTTGCCGTCGATGGATTATAATGTTTTCTTAACGGAACAATAACGTCGGGAAGTTTGCCGAGCCTCGATAAAATAAATGAATATCCAAAATTTGTAAAGTTTGCAAATAGTAAACGATTGGCAAGAGAAGTTTGCAATTTCGGAACAAGATTTTTTTTGCACAGCTCTTTGTAATCTTCTTCTGCAATAATACTTTGAGCGGCATAATAACCGGAAAGCATTGCATACTTAATACCAAAGCCCCATAATGCGTCCTGAAATCCGGCATTTTCGCCGACATACAAAACCCCGTTGTCTTTGGAATATTTCGGTTCGCTAAAAAAGTTAACAAAACCGCCAAATTCTTTCGGCTCTATTTTGTCAATATTGACTACGGAATCCAATCTGGCTAAAGCTCTCCGGTAGTAAAGTTTTTCATTCTTAAAATCATCAAACATACATGTTGCAAACGTGGCTTTGCCGTTATTCACAAGAAGATAAGCGTATGCCTTCGGCGCGATTTTATTATCAAGAAAACCGATAAAGAAATCCTTGTGAGTCGTTTTAAAAACCATTCCTTTTGCTATTGCGTCGGCGGCTTTGGGACCGGAACCAATAATTGTCGGACTATCTTTTACAATATCAAGTTTTTCTCCCCAATGGATATTTACTCCGACCGCTTCGGCTTGTTTAAGAAGCCCCCGATCCAGCGAATTTTCGTTCGAACCTCTTTCAATCAAATAAAAGAGAGGGCGGGAAGTTTTAACTTTTACGCTTTTACGGTTCGGTCCGAAGAAAATTCCGTCATCGCCTGAATACGGCTGACAAAGGAAATTTATTTCCAGTCCGATATTTTTAAAAATATCCAACGTATCTTCCTCGTCCGACCAGTTTTCGAGCCCTTGGAAATCGCCGTTAAAGCGAAGCCCAACATTGTCGTTCTGTTCGTATAAATCAACGTCGTAACCGGCTTTTTTTAAAATAATCGACGCGGTTAACCCCGCCGGACCGGCTCCTACAACCGTTGCATTCTTATTTGTTCTTATTATTTTCATAAGTTTTGTTTATTCTTTTTCTCACAACCAAAAATCAAAACTTCCCAAATTTAAATGTTAGAATTCCGGAGACTCCTCTTAAATTTTCGGCGTTTATCATTTGATAATCAATCTGCGAAACATATCTGTAACTTACGCCCAAGTCAATTCGGAAAAACTCGGTAAGATTTACTTCCACGTTGACCGCAGGTTCGGCGACAAAAACCGGATTCTGCATTGAGTGATGGTTATAGTTATCCCCCGTTTCATTAAAATTTTCGCTGTAATTCCGGTATGAAACTCCGCCGACTCCGAGCAAAGTATAAACCGAAACGTGAACGACGCTCATCGGAGCAAAAATATATTCCAATTCCAATCCGCCGTAACCGAAGCGAAGGTAATCGGAGTCTTTGTAAATAATGTCGCCGATTTTCGTATCGACCGAAACATTGCCGACAAGCCCGTACATTCCGCCGCCGATTATGAACGAATGATTTACAATCCATCCGCCCCGCGCGCCTAAAATAAACGCGCTTTGATCATTCAGCTGAGTGAATTTGGCTACCGGTCCGCCGAATCCGCCGCTTGAAGTTATTCCCGACGAAAGCAGAGTATTTTCCTGCGCGAATGAAAACTGCGCCGTTAAGATTACGATAAATACTACAATTATTTTTTTCATTTCAAATTTACCCATGTTATTCTTATCAAAATTTCAACTTGATATTTTTTTATTTTAAAAGAATCATCTTCTTAATACTGCTGAAACCGTCGGTTTGCAGTCTGTAATAATAAACGCCGCTGCTCAATTGCGCTCCGTTTACCGCAACGGAATAACCGCCTGCGTCTAAGAATTCGTTAACCAATTCCAAAACGGTTTCGCCGAGAGAATTATAAACGAGAATCGAAACGTTTCCGGCTTTCGCTATTGAATAATCAATAACCGTTGACGGGTTGAACGGATTGGGATAATTCTGCGAAAGCGAAAATTTATTAGGAACCGAAGTTTCAACTTCAATAATATCCGAATATTCAAATCTGCCGTCAAAATCGATTTGTTTTAATCTGTAAGAAACCGCTCCGCTTACGGGCGAATTATCGATGAACGAATATCGTTTCGGTTCCAACGTCGTTCCGTTTCCGTTTACGAAACCTATTTCGTTCCAATCGTTTTCATTTTGAGAACGCTCTATTGAAAACCCTTTATTGTTGCTTTCGGTTGCGGTTTCCCAAAAAAGTTTCACATATCCTTCGTCCACAGTTGAATAAAACGACGTAAATTCAACCGGCACTTGATCGACAACCGTAAACTGTCCCATCATTCCGCGGTCTTCGTGAGTAAGCATGTGACAATGATACATGTAGGGAACCGCGTCGTCGGCAAAGTCTTCAAATTTTGTGATAAAGCGAACGGTTTCCATAGCGTGTACGAAAACAACGTCTTTTCTGCCCTGTTCGTTTATCGGAGGAACGTTTCCGTCTCTATCTAAAATATAAAATTGAACGTCGTGAATATGAAACGGATGACCGATCGGAGAGTTATTCGTAATCGACCAAATTTCAATGTTGTTGAACGGAATTGTGTAATTAATAACGTCCATATTAAAATAAGAATCGTTAAGCAGAAAGTCTCCGTTTAATGCGTTAAGTCCCATCTGAGTCGCCGTTATTGTAATATCTCTCGTAACGTTCGAGTCGTTTTCGTCCCAAGGCATAATTGTAGCCAAATCCGAAGGTATAGTCGTAACCGGATTTGAGTTTTCCGCAACAACGTTAAACGTCATAATATTAAAATCGTTTCCGTTCATCGGATTGGGATTATAACCGTTTAAGACTTGAGCGGAATTCATTCCGGGATAAGCGGCGCCGTAAACGCCGTTGGAAAATTCCGACGCGTAACTCATGAGATCAACGGTTTGTCCAACCATATCCGTAAATTCGACTAAAATTTCCGCCCGTTCGCCCGGCGAAAGCTGCAATCTCGTCATAACAAGCGGAGCGTCTAACAATCCGCCGTCTGAAGCTATTTGAAAAAAAGGCATATCGCCGCTCAAACCGAAGTTAAAGACTCTCTGCGAAGACCCGTTCAGCAAACGGAAACGAATTACTTGCGCCGGAACGTCCAAAACCGCGTCTATCGTTGCGTTAACCATCACAACCGTATCGGAATTTGAAGGGACGACGATTTCTTTTGCGGCGTCAAACGTTTTTGTTTGAATAACCAGCGGAAAATCATCGACGCCGTAAGTTCTCGGTAAATCAATAGCCGCTTCTTCGTCGTCTCTTACAATGATAAAGCCCGCAATGCCTTTTGAAACGTGTAGATTCGTTTTTGTGTGAAGATGAGGATGATACCAATAAGTTCCCGCTTTGTCCATTACGGTAAAACCGGGGTTCCAGGTCGTTCCCGGCGGAATTGTCGTATGCGGTCCGCCGTCGTTCTCGGCTGAAACGTGCATTCCGTGCCAGTGGATTGTCGTTGTATCGGAAATCTGGTTGTTTACCGTAATGTTAACATTGTCCCCTTGATTCATTATTAAAGTAGGACCTAAAATATTTCCGTTAACTCCCATAGTAGATGTATTCACGCCGGGATAGAACTGAAACGTTCCGTATTGAAGATTAAGATTGAACGTAGTTCCGTCCAAAGTATCTGGAATAATCAATTGATTTTGACTATATGTTAAACTCGATATTCCAAGTAGTATCAGCGTAATAAAAAACTTCATTTGTAACTCCTTTCTAATTTGAAAATAATTGGCGGTTATAACCGTATAGTATAGATAACCGCCAAAAAGGGACATTGCATCTGTATTTATTTCATTTTCAACATTTTAGCGTTTATCGCGACAATAACGGTGCTAAGCGACATTAACGCCGCGCCCGCCGCCGGACTGAGTAATATTCCGTAGCTGTAAAGAACTCCAGCAGCCAACGGAATGGCAAAAGCGTTGTAACCGGTAGCCCAAATAAGATTTTGAACCATTTTTCTGTAAGTGGCTTTTGCAAGTTTGATTATTGAAAGCACGTCCAAAGGATTGCTTTTTACGAGAACAATATCAGCCGTTTCAACTGCAACGTCCGTTCCCGCGCCGATTGCTATTCCCACGTCGGCTTGCGCCAACGCCGGAGCGTCGTTTACGCCGTCGCCGGTCATTGCAACAATAAATCCTTCGCTTTGAATTTCTTTAACCGTTTTCGCTTTCCCGTCGGGAAGAACTTCCGCAATGTATCTGTCGAGACCGAGTTCGTCGGCTACGTATTTAGCGACCTTTTCATTATCTCCGGTAAGCATAATTGTTTGGATTCCGAGTTTTTTAAATTCGGCAATCGCTTCTTTTGATTCTTCTCTAATTATATCGGCAAGCGCAATCGCTCCGATAAGATGATTATCTAATAAAACAAAGACAACCGTTTTCCCTTGTCCGGAAAGTTTGTCGATCCTTTCGTCTTTCAATTCAATTTTTAGTTCGCGGAGATAACCCGGGCTAAAGACGCCGATTTTTTCGCCGTCAATCACGGCATGCGCTCCTTTGCCGGGAACCGCTTGAAAATCAACCGCTTCCGAAACCGATTTGACGCTCTTATAAATGCCTTGCGCAATCGGATGTTCGCTGTTTCTTTCAACCGACGCGGCAAAATGTAAAATATTTTCTTCCGTGAAGTTTTCGTCGAAAACGATTGTATCGGTTACGCCGAATTCGCCTTTTGTAAGCGTTCCGGTTTTATCAAAAATAATCGCGTTTAATTTTCTTGCCTGTTCAAACGCTGCGCGGTTTCTAATCAACAATCCTTTCGAAGCCGATATTGCGGTCGATACCGCGACTACCAACGGCACCGCAAGTCCAAGAGCGTGCGGGCAAGTGATAACCATTACCGTAACGGTTCTTTCCAACGCGAACGCGAAATCTTGGTGCATTATTGCAAGCCAAACGAACATTGTGATAGCTCCGCCGAGAATAGCTATTATTGTCAGCCAAAAAGCCGCGCGGTTAGCAAGGTCCTGAGTTTTCGATTTGCTCTCCTGGGCTTCTTTCACCAAATCAATCACTTGCGAAAGGAAGGAATCTTTTCCCGTTCTTTCAACTTTTATAACCAAAGAACCTTCGCCGTTTATTCCGCCGCCTATCACTTTATCTCCGGCTATTTTCGAAACCGGTTTCGATTCGCCGGTAAGCATTGATTCGTTAACGGAACTTTGTCCTTTTATAGCGACTCCGTCGGCGGGAATTTTTTCGCCCGGTTTAACGAGAACTTTGTCGCCGGATTTCAATTCGGAAAGCGGAACGTCAACAATCGTTTCATCTTCTTTTAATAAATGGGCGTCCGAAGGCATCAATTTTGCGAGTTCTTCCAACGCTCGCGATGCGCCCATCACGGACCGCATTTCAATCCAATGACCGACGAGCATAATATCTATTAAAGTGGCAAGTTCCCAGAAGAAAACCTTCCCTTCAAGTCCGAAAACCACCGCGGAACTATAGAAATATGCGACGCCGACCGCCACTGCAATTAACGTCATCATTCCGGGTTGTTTTTTCTTCAATTCGTCGTACATTCCTTTCAAGAAAGGATAACCGCCGTAGAAAAATACGAACGACGATAAGATAAACGATAAATATTTATCTCCCGCAAATCTTATGGAATCGCCTAATCCGAGAAACTGTTGGACCAGCGGCGAAAGGAATAAAATCGGGATAGAAACCGCCAGAGAGATCCAGAATCTTTTTCTAAAGTCCGCTATCATGTGTTCGTGATGATTGGCGTGACCGTGATGCTCGTCGTGCGAACCGCCATGATGTTCATGACCTTTCATATCGTGATCCATCATTTGACGATCATGACTTTCATGAGAATGTCCATTCCCATGGTTTTGCATTTCTTCGCGCTTATGATCTTCGTGATTTTCCATCTTTTCACCTCTTATGGTTGTTTATTCATTTTTTTACCTAATAACGCGCGATGTAAAAAGCCGCACATCTAAAACGGCAACAAACTTTTTTTGAAGCGTCTCCGCGTCATCAACTACCTATTAATGTTCACATTTCAAGTTTTTAATTCCAAGTTTTTTTACCGCGCAATTTTCTTCATCCTCGCATTCGTCGTGGGATTCGCCTTTAAATTTGCTAAATTTTAACGCTCCCCAAAAGCCAAGCAATACGACGCTGAAAAACAAAAACGTTGCTATATATTGTTCCATCACATCCCCCTATACATTTTATCAATGAGAATATCTGTCAGTTTTTCAAAAGCAAAATTTGGTTGATAGTTTTAACTCAAATTCTATATTCAATATACTTGGTCAAAAAAAAGATATGTCATACAATTATAAAAAAATCTTATATAATCTTTTGATTTCAACCAAATTTCGCTTAATTCGCTTATCGGTTCCTATGATAACCAAATAATTCACAATTTTATGGGGGCGTAGCGTTTTAAACATATTTGATCCGGTTCGTTTCCAAACTTTATCTTTTTTAACTCGCGCTACGCAAAGTCCCCATGTAATTAGTCTTTTTTAATATATTTCAACGGATCTTTTTCAAATTCCGATTGACACAAAGGGCAGCATAAATAATAAGTTTCTTTACCGTATTTTACCTTTGCGTGCGATTTGTTCGGATTCATTTTTTTACCGCAAACCGGGTCTCGATATGTGTGATTTTTTTTGTGCATGACGATCTCCATTTAATTATTGTTTATAAAATTCAGCTACGCTATTCCTACGGCTATATATGCAAAACCGCCGTAGATTTCCTTTACTTCAACTTTAGAATAGTACTGTTTCATTTTTAACCAAGGTTTTCTTTCGGCTAAATCGATTGAAACTCCAAACGGCTTTGTGATAAAGACGCCTAATTTTGTTATCCAGTCGGGATATTGTTCGGGCTTTTTAAAATCGCAAATAACAAATCTGCTCCCCGGCTTAAGCGCGAGAGAAATATTTCTCAAAACCCTCTCGTATTCGGGAATCATGGTAAACGCAAAAGTCGAAATTACCGCGTCTATCCTTTCGCCAAATTCATACTCGACAGCATCAATATTGATTAGATCGATATTTTTCCAATTATTATTAAGAACCCTGACGCCGGCTTGTTCCAACATTTTATCAGTTAAATCAATTCCGATTATTTTACCTTCTTTCCCGACTTTTTCAAGAAGAATTGGGAAATTCAATCCCGTTCCACAGCCGATTTCCAAAACGGCGTCGCCCTTTTTAACATTAAGCGCCGCAGCCGATAGTTCTCTATATTTTTTTTCTCTGAATCCAATGAGATAATATAGATTAGCCGTAATATTATAATTTGGCGCTCGCTTTCTGTAGAGCTTTTTTATTTCTTCTTTACTCAAAGCCATTTTCAAACCCCGTAATTTTTTCGAATGAACTGAAAAATCAACCAGTTATTATAAATCCTTTCTCATTTCATCGAATTGTTCTTTTGTAATCTCTCCTTTTGCATATCTCTTTTTCAAAATATCCAAAGGCGTTTCATTTCCGCCGTTATTAGAATTTGCCAATTGATTTCTGTTTATAAATTGGACAATACCCCAAACAATAACTACAAGCAGGACAATCCAAAATAACCAGCTAAACCACATACCGCCGCCGAACATTCCATTCATCATTTTTTCCTCCAAAATTTATTTTATGATTTAAAACACAATTAATACTTTTTGAATGCTTTTTTTTAATTAGCCATTTTCAAAAAATCTACTATTTTATCCGTTTCCATTGCCGTCAGATTTGCGCGGATTCTCATATGCTGTCCGATTGTTTCCCATTGATAATCGCTGAAAGCCGTAGGCGACGGAGCGTTGTGGCATCTAACGCAATTTTCGCCCCAAAGTTGAGCGCCCGATTTCGCGACTGCAACGTCTTTTGACGACGAGCAGCCGACGACAAAAAGAACGGATGCAAAAGTGATTCCAAAAGCTAAATTTATTATATATTTCTTCGATTTCATTTTCAACTCCATTATTTTAATTAAAATCCAATTGACCAGTGAACTAAAAACGCGTCTCCTTGAGCCAAAGAGTTATGACCGTCCTCCGTTCCGTTCGAATCAAGAGTTTGATAAGCAAATTTAATAACCGTTCTGAAATCCAGCCAATAATTAATGCCGACGGTAATTTGCGTGTCTTCGCCGCCCCAAACCGCTTCGGTGGGCAATTCCAATTTTGAATATCTCCCGACAAACTCAAGTTTGTTAAAGAACGAATTATCGACAAACGCCGGTTTAATTGACAGCTGAGCATAGTATGCGTCGCTCACATTTTCAAATGAATAACTCTGCGCGGCGTCTTCGGGATTAGGATAGGAAGCTTGGTCAACCTTTACTCTGTTCCATTGTCCTTTTATATCAAGCATACTTTTCATAAAATCCAAACGAGTAACGTAACTTAAATCAAGCGCGTAAAGCTGCGAGCCGACGTCTTCATACTTTGTATCCGAAGACCCCACTTTACCGAACTGTCCGGAAAATCCAATTTCCAAGGAGGAGTTGTTAAGCGGCAATATTCCAATTCTACCGCCGAAGGTTTTGGCTTTGTTATTGTCAATGTAATTGTTGTAATGTAATTTCCCTCCTTCTTCGGGTTCGTCGCCTCCGTCGTTAAGTCTGGGTCCGTTTACGACATAAATCGAATAATTAATCCAAGCGCTCCGCGTCATATGAAACGCTCCCCTAATTTCCACGCCAAGGTCGGAAAGCGGACCGACTTGACCGCTATGAGTAAATCCGAGCGGATTGCTTGGCAATCTATTTATCCAGCGCGGATGAAGCCGCTCTCCGAAGGTTCCGAACGGAAGCAAGAACTTGCCCAATCTAATAGTCATATAATCGTTTAAGAAGTACGACATATCGGCATAATCAAGCCCTAGTTCGGTTCCCGTTTCCGTTAATTCAAGTTCAAGTTCCGATTCAAAAAGAAGTCTTTTGGATTGCTGCCAAAGGAAAATAGGATTAAAACTACCTCCGACAAACGTAGCGCTGTTCTGCAGAAATTCGACGCCGGCGTGCGCATACCCGCGCATCAAAAATCTGCTTAAGCCGGGTTTCAAACTGTTAACTTCTTTGGCAAGTTCTTCAACAGGGTCTTCTTTGTCAAAATCTTCGTCGTCTTGTGCAAAAACCGCCTCCGAGATAAAAAATGCAACCAACAATAAAAGGGATATTTTTAATAATCTTTTCATAATTTCCTCATTTTTAATTAGATTCTTTTTTTCCTAAAGTTCTGATGAAAGTAACAAGTTCCCATCTTTGTTTTTTTGAGAATGTTCCCTTATAAGAAGCCATTGGCGGATTGCCGGTTGTAATTTTCCAATAGATCGCTCCGTCGGATTGACTTTGCACTCTTTCGGAAGTTAAATTTGCAGGTCTGGGAGTCAGTCCCATTCCCGCCGCGCCGTCTCCCTTTCCTTTGGGACCGTGGCAGATTGCGCACTGAACGTCAAAGATTTCTTTCCCTTTTTTAGCGGCGGCTTTTAAATCCGTAAGCCGATTGGTTAGTTTATCCACAAATGCGGGAGCTTTCCATCCGCTTCCTTCCTGCAATATTTTTGCCGAATTTACGGCATTCTTCTCAGGAGTATTATTCTTTGCCGCAACAACCGCCACGATCAAAAGAATACTCATAAGAGCGTATTTAATTTTCAAATCTATTTTCGTTTTCATAACGAACTCCGTATTTAAAATTTAATTTATTAGTTAGTGCGCAATTACGCCGCCGTATAAACCGGTAATTGATACCAGAACAAAAGTTAAAATCGCAAATATCCATGTGAACTTTTTGAGTTTTTCAACATAAAGCGAGACCGACCATAAAATAAGAGAAGCCAGAACTCCAAATCCCAACAATTCATGCGTTTCAACGAGCGCATAGGTTGAAGTTCCTTCGAAAGGTTCAGCCTGCTGCAGTCCGCTTAAAACCACTACAATTGTTAACAATGCCGCAGTCGGGATAATTATTTTTATCGCTCCCAAATACTTCTCGTCTTTATAACCTAGCAGCATTAATAAAAGCGCAATCACCGTTAACGCAATTGGAAAATGTATTACTTTATTGTGAATATGTTGAAATGCGGAATCGAAAGTAACTTCTTTAACTTCTTCTTCCTCGACAGGCTCTAATTTTTCTTCTTCCGCTTCGGAATGCCGAGCCGCCATAAATTTATCCGTTGCCATTCCGTTTATTGCAATAGTATCGCCGTTAACAATCGTTAGCGTATCCGGTTTTACTTCCGCTTTTTTCTTTTTGTGATCGCCGTGAGCAAATAACACCGAGGCAATTAAAAGAAAAGTAAATATTAATTTGACGTTTAATTTTTGCATAATTTATTCCCCTTTTTATAGTTCAAAGTTTAAGCCTCCCGAAATCGTATAGTCCGAAGCGGAACTGTTTAAACCCGCTGAAACAATGGCGGTAAAAAACAATCCGTAATTAATCATATAATTATAACCGAGCGCGAGTTGCCGAGGCGAAGCGACTCCTTGAACGATTGTCGTGTAAGAATCGTAAGCCAGCAGAATAGAGTGCGTTCCCATTCCAAAAGCGTAACCGATTCCCGCGCTGATTGTAAACGGGTTCGTGTTTGCCGCCTGCCCGTTATCGCCGATGAACAGATATCCGAACTGCCCGAAGAGCGAAACTCTGCCGATAAATTTCTTCAGACCGATTCCAATTTGAGAATCAAATTCTCCCGTGCCGATTCCAATATTAGGAGTCGCCGTTGGAAATTTTATATAACCTTCGATCGATATGTCCGGAATTGTTTCGAGTTCTTTAATTATTCGGAAACTTCCGTTTAGGTATAAATCTCCCAGACCGATACCGCTCGCGCCGTTCATACCGGAGCCGTTCGACATGCGACCGCCGTTTTCATATCCGCCGTCGTTCGGAAGATACATCTCCCCGATTTGGCTGTAAGCATTTTCGCTCCCAAAAACGACGGGAACGCTCATACTTATTGAAAATGCGGGGGAATAGTACCTCATTCCCCCGTAAAGAAAATATGAATTATGGCTCTCCCCGTCGTTAAACGAAGATCCGACCATCTGAAAAGACGAGCTTGCGTACCATTTCCCCTGCGCTTTCAACATATTTACGCCGGAGAACAGCAACAGAGCTAACAATATATACTGGAAGTTTTTCATTTTTCGAATCATTTGTTTTTAGAGTTTAATCTTTGGCTTTCGACCGCTTTAAGCATGTTGTCGTAATTTTTCATCATCTCTTCCATATTCTTCACCATTTCATTCATATTCTTCATCATATCTTCGTTCTGCATCATTTCTTTATTCTGCATCATCGAGTTCATTTGCTTCAGCATACCGTCCATATTTTTCGACATCTCATCCATGTTCTGCATCATCTGCCGGTTCATCTGATCGCCCGCCATATTTTGATTGTTCATCATATTTTGTTGGTTATTCTGCATATTGTGATCCTGATCCATTTGCATATTCTGATTCATTCCCTGCATCATGTTCTGCATTCGCGAATTCATTTCGTTCATATGTTCCGTCATTTGCTGCATATTCTGCATATTTCTCTGCATCATGTTCTGCATTTGATTCTGCATATTTTCGTTCATATTACCGTGCTGAGCGCTGACGGTAGTAAGAGCAAAGAGGAAAAACGATATCAATGCAATTATTCCATATTTAAATTTTAGTGTTTTCATTTTTTTAACTCCTCAACTATTTTAATTTCAGTTGCTAAATTTTTTATTATTTTTACTCGGAATTTTAACCTAAAGCAATTCCAATTTCCCTTTCAGTCCGCCGTATTTTTTATTCAACGCTTCAATTATTTCTTCGTCCGAAACGGAATTTTCCAAACGAGAACGAATGAAACTTCTTTCCTCAATCGCATAATCGCACTGACATTTATCCAGAGGGTCTTCGTCGCAGCCGCCGCAAGCGCATGCAAATTGGGAAGCCAAATCAACTACTTTCGCTTCAACAAAAGGGTTTCCGCTTTTTTCTTCAATAATTTTTCCATTTCCTAAATCTGGATTCCGCTCGTTTGGAAGAACCAATAAATAGATTAGAAAAGAACCGAAAAGTAACGCGGCTCCGTATCCAATCCATTTTGTACGCAAAGTATTGGCGGCTTTCTGCAAGTTTTTATTTTTCCGAGATTTTTTACTTCTTTTTATCGAGGTTCTCGGTTCGCGTCTTTTGGTTTCTATTTGTTCATACAAAGGCGCGCCGCAATTTGCGCAATATTTTGCTTCGTCTTTACGATACTTATTTCTGTAACCGCATTCTTTGCAGATCATTTTACGCCTCAATTAAGTTTTAATACGCCGCCCCAAAAGGGCGGCATTCAAAAAAGATAATTTACTTAGTTTCGAAACCGTGTTTCTTCAAGTTTTTAACCGCTTGATCGACGGTTACTTCTTTCATTTTCATTCCGCATAACGGGCAGTCGCCCGGGCTATCGGAAATTACGTTCCAGTCCATCATATCCTGATAAACTTTACCGTCTTTGTTTTTATCAATTTGCGAAACGTCAATTGCGCCGGTATGAACAATATGCTTTTCCGATGATTTAGATTTCTGCATCATATTGCCATGGTCCATGGATTTGCCTTTATCCATCATCATTTTATTTTCCATACCTTTCATTTCCATTCCGCCGCTATGCTTGCTTTCAAAACTTTCAACGGATACTTCTTTCATTTTCATTCCGCATTTAGGGCAATCGCCCGCTTTATCGGAAATTTGATCTTTGTCCATCGGGCATTGATAGACTTTTCCGTCTTTGTTTTTGTCGATTGATTTAACGTCAACGGTTTTTTCCGAATGCATCGCTTTTCCTTCTTTATGGCTGTGTCCGCCTTCCTGCGCGGATATAACGCCGGCTAAAAAGAAAAATAACGCTATCGATAACGATGTTACTTTGATGAATTTTTTCATGGTAGAACTCCTTTTTAAAATTGATAATTATTTGATTACGTTTACTTCGCCCGTTTTGATACGGACTGATCTTTCTATGTTTGAAACGAATATCCAGCCGTCGCCGCTTCTTCCGCTCTTACCGGCTTCGGCTATTACGTTTACAAGATTATCCACTTCCGACGCTTTACAAATCAGCTCCAGCTTAACTACCGTTGAATATTTCTGTACATATTCAATGGAATAACTGAACGCCTTTTTGTCCGCCCATTCTGCAAGGGCGTTGGCGTCCAAGATAGTCATTCCCGTAACCCCCGCGTTTTCCAAACCGCGGATTACAGTGTCCGCTCTATCTTTTCTGATGTATGCTTTTATCTCTTTCATTTTTTCACCTTTTTTGAATAATTTATAAATCATTCATTATTATTTACAACAACTTCCGTCGTCCGCTTTCACTTTATTCCTAATCAAATACGCAAACAAACCGGCTACGAAAAGAACAAATAGAACAATCATATCACTGCCTCCTTATTATTATTAGTTGTTTTCAGCTATCGCTTCAGTTTTAGCGAGCTTTGTTATTTCCCTTTTCTTTATGATATAAAAGATTGCCGGGAAAAGCGTCAGCTCCATTATAAGACTCGTGATGATTCCGCCAACCATCGGAGCGGCAATTCTTTTCATTACGTCCGAACCTATTCCCGTTCCGATAATAATTGGGAACAAACCTATCATTGTCGTTAAAACCGTCATCATCTTCGGACGAATACGTTTAACGGCTCCTTCGAAAATTGCGTCGCGTAAGTCCGAGAGAGACCTCATCATTCCGCTCTTCATGAATTTATCGTAAGCTATGTCGAGATACAGCAACATCACAACGCCGGTTTCGGCGCTCACTCCGAGAAGCGCAATAATTCCCACCCACACGGCGACGCTTATGTTAAAATCGGCAAGATAGAGATACCAAATAGCGCCGACCATTGAAAACGGAAGCGCAAGAAGAATGATACTGGTTTTAATCCACGATTTTGTGTTTATGTATAAAAGCAGTATTACAAGCAGCAGCGTAATCGGGATTACGAGAGCAAGGCGCTTGCTGGAACGTTCCATATATTCGTATTGACCGCTCCATATCAGCGAGTACCCCGCCGGAATTTCAATTTTTTCCGAAATTATTTTCTTCGCGTTCTTCACGTAAGTTCCAACGTCGATATCTTTAAGGTCGATATAAACCCAAGCGTTGGGACGCGCGTTTTCCGATTTGATTACCGGAGGTCCTTTTTTAATTTCAAGTTTTGCAACGTCCGAAAGGATCACGTTCCCGCCCCCCCGAATCGGGACGCGAACCCTTTTCAGTTCTTCTATATTTTCTCGGTAATTTCTCTGATAACGGAGATTAACCGGATATCTTTCCAATCCTTCAACGGTTTTGGTAATATTCATTCCGCCGATTGCCGACATAATCACGTCCTGAACGTCGTCGATTGTTAAACCGTAACGCGCAATGGCGTTTCTATCGATATCAAAATCGATGTAATTTCCGCCCACGGCTCTTTCGGCGTAAACGGAACGAGTTCCGGGAATCGTTTTGGCGACTTGTTCGATTTCCTTCCCGATTTTTTGAAGGATTTTCAGATCGGGACCGGCAATTTTAATTCCAACGGGCGTTTTTATTCCCGTCGCCAGCATATCAATTCTGGTTTTGATCGGCATCGTCCAGGCGTTTGTAAGTCCCGGTATTTGTATTGCGGCGTTCATTTCTTCCACGAGTTTATCCGGCGTCATTCCAGGTCGCCATTCGTCTTTCGGCTTCAATTGAATAGTCGTTTCAATCATTGACAAAGGCGCGGGGTCGGTTGCGGTTTCCGCTCGACCGATTTTTCCGAAAACCGATTTAACTTCGGGAAACGTTTTGATTATTCTGTCTGTCTGCTGAAGTATCTCTTTAGCTTTTGTAACCGAAATACCGGGCAGAGTCGTTGGCATATAAAGTAAATCGCCTTCGTACAACGGCGGCATAAACTCCGAACCGAGTTTAGAATAAGGGATGTATGTTATAGCCATAATAACTACCGCTATGCCAAGAACCAACCATCTCTGATTCATCACAAAATCGACTATCGGGTGATAGATCTTCGACAAAAATCTCGTGATAGGATTTTGTTCTTCCGAACGCATTTTTCCTCTTACAAAAAATCCAAGAAGCACGGGCACAATAGTCACGGCAAGAATTGCAGCGGCGGCCATCGAATATGTTTTTGTGTAAGCAAGCGGTTTGAACAATCTTCCTTCCTGCTGTTCCAAAGAAAATACAGGCAGAAACGAAACCGTTATCACGAGCAGCGAATAAAATATCGACGGACCTACTTCCTTAGCCGATTCGAGAATTGTAGCCCAATGCGGACGCCGTTCTTTTTCGGGCTTGGCATTTTCAATCGTCATGTGCGTATGCGCATTTTCCACCATAACAATGGCGGCGTCCACCATCGCCCCGATCGCAATTGCGATGCCCCCCAGCGACATTATGTTAGCGTTGATTCCCTGATACTCCATTACTATATACGCCGCAAGAACCGCCGTTGGAAGCGTAAATATTGCCACCAGCGAGCTTCTAATGTGCATCAGAAAGATGATAATAATAATTGAAACGATAATGCTTTCTTCAATCAGCGTTCCTTTTAAGTTTTCTATCGCCGCGTTAATCAGTTCGGAACGATCGTACGAAGCTATTATCTCCACGTCGTCCGGCAAAGAAGATTTAAGTTCTTCTATTCTCTCCTTTACGCGGTTGATTACGTCGAGAGCGTTTTCGCCGTAGCGCATTACGATAATTCCGCCCACGGCTTCGCCTTCGCCGTTCCATTCCGCAATGCCGCGGCGGAGTTCGGGACCGATATCAATCGTCGCAACGTTCTCCAAGTAAATCGGCGTTCCGGTTTTGGGATTAAATCCGATCGCAATTTTCTTTAGGTCTTCGGCGTTTTTAATATAGCCGAGTCCGCGCACCATAAATTCCATTTCGCTTATTTCAAGCAGCCGCCCGCCCACGTCGTTGTTGCTTCTTTTTATCGCCATTTTAACTTTGCTCAGCGGAATGCCGAATGTCGCAAGTTTGTTCGGGTCTATGTTTACTTGATATTGTTTTACAAATCCGCCGATGCTCGCCACTTCCGAAACGCCCGGCAAAGCGGAAAGTTCGTATCTGAGGAACCAATCCTGAATTGAACGAAGTTCCTGCAAATCGCGTTTATCGGATTGAAGCACATATTGATAAACCCATCCGAGTCCGGTGGCGTCCGGACCGAGAGTCGGCGCAACGCCGTCGGGCAGATCTTTTTGAAGCGAACTTAGATATTCAAGCACCCGGCTTCGCGCCCAGTAAATATCCGTTCCGTCTTCAAATATTATATAAACCATCGAGAACCCGAAGAACGAATACCCGCGCACTGTTTGAGCAAACGGCACGGAAAGCATTTTCGTCGTCATCGGATATGTCACTTGGTCTTCTACTATCTGCGGACCTTGTCCGGGATATTCCGTAAAAATAATTACTTGTACGTCGCTCAAGTCGGGCTGCGCGTCCACGGGAATATTTTTCAAAGCCCATATTCCGCCGCCGATGAGCGCAAGGGTCAGCATAATAACCATAAACTTATTATTGATTGACCATTCTATCAGTTTGGCAATTAAACCTTCTTTTTGATTGTCTGTAGCTACCATAATTTTCTCCTAAATTTCCTTCGCTTATATTTTTTTTTGTCATTGCGATTCCGACAGAGTCGGAAAAAGCAATCCGACTTAACGATAGATCGCGTCGCTTCGCTCGCGATGACTGTAAACTGCAAAGGTTATTTGTATTCAAAACCGTTTTCTTTAAGATTCTTCTTTGCTTGTTCAATGGTTACTTCTTTCAGATACATTCCGCAAATAGGGCATCTTCCCTCTTTATCGGAAATTACGTTCCAATCCATAACATCTTGAAATACTTTTCCGTCGCCGTTGGCGTCAATCGATTCAACGTCGATAATACCTTTACGAACAATATCTTCCTCTCCGGCGCTATCCGATTCATCCTTTTTTTCCATATTCGTCGCATCGTCTTTTGTTTCTTCTTTATTCATATTCTTCATTTCTTCATCGCTCATCGGTTCTTCTTTTAATTTTCCCGCGTCTTTTGATGAAAAAAGTTTTACCGCGGAACGAAGACTGCTTTCCGAATCGATCATGAATTGACCGGAAGTTACAATTGCATCCCCTTTTCGTAAACCGGATAGAACTTGATAATAACCGTCGTCGTAAAGTCCGAGTTTTACGTCAACCGGTTTGAATCTCCCTTCGCCCAAAGATAGAATTACGATATTTTCTTTTCCGCTTCTGATTACCGCCGTTTCGGGAACAACGGGGAGAACGCCGCCTTTCTTTCCTACTATTTCAACGTTTCCGAACATCGAAGGCTTGAGATCGTTTGCAGCGTTACTCAAATTGATTCTCACTTTTATTGTTCGCGTTACCGGATCAACCGTAGGATAAATAAACGATACTACGCCTTTGTAAATTTTATCCGGGTTATAAGTGAAAGCGATATCGGCTTTCGAGCCGACATATATTTTTTTCAGTTCGCTTTCGTAAACGTCCGCATAAAACCAAAGGTTTGACAAATCGGCGATTTTAACAATTTCTTTGCCGGCTTTTATCATTTCTCCTTCGAGAGCATTCTTTGTAAGAACCGTTCCGTCGAAAGGCGCGTAAAGCGTAACATATTTCTTTACTTTTTTTGTTTTAATCAAATTGTCTATTTCTTTTTTTGTTACGTCGAATAATTCAAGTTTTCTGATTGCGTTTTTCAGCATCGAACCGCCGCCGCCGTCATAATCAAGCGCGGTAAGAACTTCCTGCTGCGCGGCGACCAATTCCGGCGAATAAATATCAACCAGCTTGGAGCCTTTTTTAACTTTCTGCCCAACGTAGTTGATATAAAGTTTATCAATCCATCCGTTTATTTTCGTCGTAACGGCATATTCTTTTCTTTCGTCCGTAGCCAAAACGCCGTTTGTGTATATTTTATTTGAAAGTCTGCGCGCTTTAATGAATTCCATTTTAACGTTCATACTCTGAAGAACCGAACCGTCAACCGTAACGACTCCGGAAGCTCCGCCTTCGTTTTCGTAAACGGGAACAAGGTCCATTCCCATCCGCGATTTCCCGGGTTCGTCATAGATTTCATTCGGGTTCATCGGAGCGCGCCAATAAATTATTTTCTTTTCGCCGTTGTTTTTTGCGGCGGATTTATTGCTGTTTCTAATCGGATTTAGTTTCATTCCGCAAATCGGGCAGTTTCCCGGTTCGGTTTCCACTATATTCGGATGCATTCCGCACGTGTAGAGCGTTCCATCTTCATCTTCGTGCGCAAGAACGCTCGTCGAATCGTTTGAAAAAATTAATGCGTAACCGCCCGCTCCGGCGGCAATCCCAACAATCAAAATGACTGCATAAATAATTATTTTGTTCTTCATCGTATTTCTCCGTTAACTTTATCATTATTATTAAGCGTAATTTTCGCGCCGATTAAGAATTCAAGTTGCGCTATATCTTTTGAATACTCCGTTCTTATCTTTGCCAAATCGGTTTTTATTTTTAGTATTTGGTCTTCCGCTTTAATTACATTCACAAAATCAATTTTGCCCACTTGATAATCCGCCATTGCGGCTTCGAGGGCGTCGTCGGCTTGAGGCAGAAGAGTTCCCGCTATTAGTTTTTCCCTTTCCCGTAATTCTTTCAATTTTGCGTTTATCTTTCCGAAAGAACGGCTCAGCGATTGAAGCGAAGAACTGTATTGTTCTTTGTAGAGCGTTTGCAGATGTTCGGCTTCGTTTATCTTGGCGGATTTATTTCCTCCGTAATTTATCGGCAGAGAGACGCCAAGAAGCACCGAAAAGAGATCCGACCAGTTTTGCCCGGAGGCGGAAGAATAATCTCTTTGATTGTACTGAACTCCCAATTTGAAATTAGGCCAGAATGAATAATCGGCTTGCAGTTTCATATTGACTGATTTCTGCTCCGCAAATTTTATCCCTTTAAGAAAGGGACGATATGCGGAGGCAATGTCCAACAGTTTTTTTGTGGAATAATGAGTATTTGCCACTTTTTCAATATTGTCCGTAGCAATGGGACTCTTTTCGTCTCTCAAAAGTAAAGCGTTTAGTTCCGCGAGAGCGGCTTCTTTTTTGCCTTTCAGATTTTCTATTTTATCTTTCACTCTCGTTATCTCCACTTCCACTTGGATAACGTTTTGAAGGCTGGCTTTTGAAACTTCAAACTTCCGCCGAACTACTTCGGAAATTTTGTTTAGCAATTCTTCGCTCTCTTCCGAAAGTTTTATTACTTTCCGATAAAAGCGCAAATCGTAATAGAGTTTTGATACTTCCTCGCGGATCTTATTTTTTTGATCTTCAAGTTCTTCTTGAACAATAAGCGTATCGACGGCTTTCACTTCGGACGCGGCTTTTAACCCGCCCGGAAATGGAAACGCCTGCGACAACCCGATAACTTTTCCCGTCATCGGTTCCTGAGAAAACGAAAAAGAATTTGTAGGCATATTTACTAATCCTAACGTTAAAACCGGATCCGGCAGATTTGTGCCGATTTCTATTCTCGCCTTAGCGGCGTTCCTTTTCGATTTCAGCATCGCTATTTTCGGGCTTACTTGAATAGCCTTTACAATAAGACTGTCAAGCGGCTCAACTTTTTCCTGCGCATATAAACCGCCGAACATAAGCAATGATAATACCAAGAGCGTTCTGATTTTCATAGATTCCTCAGTTGAATTTCTTTTTAAATAAATATTTTATTTGGGCGTGGATAGACTCCACCTTGTGACTGCGCTTATTTTAAGGCAATCAATTCGAATGTATTAGCGTCGGCTAATTAAGAAATGATGATTTGGTAATGTAAATGGGCGGACCGTTAAGTTTCACTTCTCCTGAAGAATAAACTAATTCGGATGAATACGACTCTTCGGCTTCATCCAGAAAAGCAACTTGCGTCAGGGATATTTTGGGATCAAACTTAAAAGCGACCGTGGTAATTTCAACGACGTTGAATTCAGTCGTCATATCGCAATTGATAGCGTGCAGTATAAGATCGCAGTTGTTATTTTGCGTCTGGTTATTATTTTCTTCTTGAGCGGCCGAGCAGCACGAGTGCGTTTCGTCGTTCATTTGATTATCGGAAGAATCCGAATCATTCATCCCGCCCAGAAAAATATTGCATTCGTCGCCGCAATTTATGTGCGGAGTCGAAGCAAGAATCGGCGCGAACAATAAATGCAGCATTAAAAATAACGATGCAATTTTTGTTCTCTTTCGCGATATGTATTTCAGATTTTTCATTTAATCAATTTTCTCAACAGAAAAATAATCTTTTCTTTCTTTTCGCTGTTATACAATTCCGGAAAAATGTTGCATAATTTTTAGATGCGGTTTTAAAGAACAAATAGCCGCAATTTCACAACATCGAACATAATATTAAATTGTAAACTTTAATCTAACGTAAAATATTTTATTTTACAAATGTCAAATATTTATTTTTTTTAGATTTTTTCCCCTCTCGAAAATATTTTAAAGAGAATATCCGGTAATACCGCCGGTAGAATTTATTCCGGTTTTTGTTTGAGAAAAAACTGAATAGTTATGCGAAATCTCAATCTTCTTTTGAGAATTATCCCGCCTTAGCCGTTTCAATTATTTGGGCGACAACAATAGCTTCGAACGGGCATTCCGTCACGCAGTCGAAACATCCGGTGCATTTATCTTCTATCGGTTCGGGGTAAGCCATATTGCGGGACATTTTGATTGCATGATGTTCGCACACGTCGCGGCAAATTCCGCAGCCGGTGCAATTTTCAATTATCAGCCGCCAGTTCCATTCCATTTATTCCGCTTCCCTCTTTGGAACGTTTTTCATGAAACGCATAAATCCGGCAATAAATATTATTATTAAAATCGGGAAGAATATATAAAAAGTTAGTTGCGCCAAATCAATTCCGTGCGGAATGGAATTTGAGCGAAAATACGTCGTTAAAAATTCCCAAAATGCGCTCGGGTGGTTGTCTAAATATTCATGCCCCGGCGCTTCCATAATAATTGAAAAGCCGATAATGTTGACTAAATTCGCGGCAAATAAAACCCAAGCCGAAAATCGGTAATTTTTATCTTCGGGCTTATGCCCGTTATAAAAAAGACGAATAAGAAGAGCCCAAGCAAAAAGCGCCGTCGCAGCCGGACCAAAAGGAACGGCAACTTTAATATCAGCCATAATATCGGGATTCAAAATCAAAAATCCGATTATAACCGTTATCGCTAAAAAGAGATCCGTCAGCAGAATAGTAAAAAGGTCCCATATTTCAATTGAAACGCGCAGCGTTAAATATTTTTTCAAAGAATGAAAATATTGTTGGACAATCACAAAGCCCATCGAAAATAATCCGAGTATAATTGAAATATCAAGTAAAGTTTGAAGCGTCCAGATTTCAAGTCCTTTGGCAATCACATGTTCGTCCATTATTAACCTCTAACAAATATTTAATTTTAAAGTGTTAAAATAAAATAATTCAATTACATAAATAAGTTTATTTTAGAGTCGGCTTCGCAAAACCAATTTATTATTTGAAATCGTAAGCTAGAATCTTTATTTATGGCGTATCATTAAACTATCTATTTTGCTTCGTCCGCCCGAGTAGAGTACCTATTAGCATCTTATAAATTATATTCGTGTAATATTTGGCAAAAGAATAAAATAGTAAATACAGACAAGAAAGAATGATTGAACGGTTGTATGTTTGAATGGGAAAAAATTCTTTCATCTAAGTGCAATCATTCAGCCATTCAACCATTCAACCATTCTAAGTATTTATTAGAAGGCTTCGAATAAAAAAAAACCTTATGTCATTCCGGCAATCGTTTAGCCGGAATCTCCCATATAAGAAGATTCCGTGTAAAAACATCACGGAATAACGGTTAGAGAG
>JAADIR010000151.1 GCA_013151245.1 Chlorobiota bacterium | reverse complement strand
TTTGAAGATAAATTAGTTACGCGTGAATAAAAAACCGAAAGTTTTTCCCGACGAAAAAATCCGAAGTTTATTTTATCTTCAAAATCCGCCGCAAATCATTTCTCAGTTGTTTACCGCCTTTGTAATTCGGTTTCAGCGTAAGACAGCTTTCGATAGCATTGAGCGCTTTTTTATATTCTCCGTTGTTAGCGTAAGCGCCGGATAAATTATAAAGAACCTGCGGATCGTTTTGTTTGAACTTCAAACTTTCCTCAAGATATTTGATTGCCGGTTTAATGTGTTCGCGGGAAAGTTCGATGGCGCCTATCCACTTTGTCGAAAAATAATCCGGATTTACCTTGTAGCGCCTTTTGAGGAAATCATATACTTCGTCATACTTTCCAAGTTTCAGCAGCTCGTTCGAAATCATATTATAATAATCCGGGATAGTCGGATATTGATAAATCAGCAATTCAATTATTTTGATAAACTCTTTGTAATTTCTTTCGCGAAGATAGCGCGCCGCCAATCGTCTGTGCGCTTTTTCCCACTGTTCTTTTCCGGTCACAAATTCAAACGCAAGCGAATCGATAAAATTTTTAGGTTGGATAATAAGCGACGTCGGTTTTTTTTGCGCCGGCGTAACGAAAGGCCAATCGTTTTTCAGCAATCTGATTTTAAAATTCGCAATTGTCGAATCGAGCGAAGAATAAACGAACCCCGCAAGTGTAAGGCTATCCTGCCGTTCGAAAGGAATTGCCGGAGTTTCTTTCGGGAGGAAAGAATTCCGTAGCATTCCGTCGTAAAACAATTTACCGATAAGTTTATAACCGCGAAGCGTCGGGTGAAGATGATCGACGAAAAGATTATTCCCGGGAATTCCGCCGCCGCTTACCGAAGCGAAGAGGGAATCGACGTTTATCAACGGCGCGTTATATTCTTTGCTCAGGTTGCGAATGATATTATTCATTTTTTCGGGAGCGCGGAAACGAAGCATATCAAGGTCTTTTGCAAATCTGTAAAGAGAGTCCGCTTTCTCGTAGTCCGCCGCGGAATATGCTTTTTGCGCTTCGGTAAATACTTCTTTTGCGGGAGGGAATTTTCCGCTTGATTTGGAAACAAAAGGCGCAAGCCCTTTTAAGTTGGACGAAAGAGTAGAAAGTATTACGGGAACGTTTTTTTCTTTGATCATTTCAATAACGTCGCGCATGTTTCCCTCGAATTGATCGAGTCCGTCGTTGAAAATATCCGAGTCGAAAGGAATCGATTTTTTCTGCGCCATTCTTGCCATCAGAGTTCCTTTGTTGGCGTTTTCATCGCTTTGGAAAAGTTTCATTCCGGATTGAATGACGTTTCTTAATAGCTGGATTGTTTTGAATTGATTCAAATCTAAAAGGAAATTCACTAGCGTTCGGGAACGTCCGAGCGATTCAAGGGAACCGACTCCGAGCGCGCCGTAATATTCATTGTGTCCGGCGTAAATCAAAATCAAATCCGGTTTCTGTTCGAGCGCATCGGGAATGAGATCCCTGATTGTGTAAGAGTTAACCGCCGTAAGCGAAAGATTGACGACTTCAATTTGTTTATCGGGATAAGCAATTTCCAATCGTTTACGTAAGTAGCGGGAAAAAGAGCCGAAAGGCATATACGGATAGCCCGCCGCGCTGCTTCCGCCGAGAACGAAAACGCGAAATGAATTTTTCGGTTTGTTTTTGTGAAACACGTCCTGAATCGATTCGGGAACGCTGGCAATATTGTAAAAATAACGGCGGGCAACGTCGGGATTCAGTCCGAGATAATCGTTGCGAATTGTTACCCAAGTAGTAGTGTCGTAACCGTAATCGGCGACGCGCAACCCTATTTCAAGCAAAACGAAAAAGAGAATGGGAATAAGAATTAAAAAGAGATAGAAGATTTTCGGCGTTTTGGGAAGCGGGTTTTCTTCGAGAAATTTATTTATTTCGTCAACAGGTAAGTTTAGCTTTGCCGCAATTTTTTTGGGAGATATTTTTTTACGGTTCTTTAATATGAAATTTTTCTGATTATTATTCAGCGCCACGTTTTATCCAAAAAGTTTTCAATTAGAAATTAAAAATATGGATTTGCCGGATGACTTGCCATATTTGAAAACGGAGGTTTGTTATAAGGCAAAAAAAAAGCCGCGCATTTCCGCGCGGCTTTCGGTTTTTCGACAAAAAATTTATCTGTAGAATTTATATCTGTTATCAACAATGTCCGTTTCTTCTTTCAAATTTTTCAGCCAGTTGCCGAAGAATGCGGATTGCTTCTGCTGCAGAACGTAATTCCGTATGTTATTTTTTTGAATAGAATAAGCCGTAGAATCGAATTTTGTTCTTGCCGTAACTTTAATCAAATAACTTCCGGATTTTCCTTTTAGCGGATCGGATATTTTGTTCAATTCTCCCTTTAAGCAATATTCGTTGAAGATATAATCTCTTCCGACGCCGGGAATTGCGGCGGTGGGAAGAATATCTTTTACGTTGGAAATTTTTACTCTTGGGAATACTTTAGCTGCCGCCGAAAAATCGTTTCCGCCGTCGATCGCTTTTCTCATTTCGCCGGCAATCACAAATGTTTTATCGATTTTTTTCTCTCTTAAAAGTTCGGATTTAATTGAAGCCTTAACGTCTTCGAAGGGTTGAATTCCGGCTTCAGTGATTTCGGTTACCATTGCAACCGCATAGCCTGCCGGCACTTTAAGAACCGGGCTGATTGAGCCGACTGAATTTTCAAATGCGAAACTTACGACAAATCTTGACGCGCCTAAACCGGAAACCGCTTTTGAATCTTTCTTAAACGGAGTAGATTCGACAACTTTGTATTTCATCAATTCGGCTTCGGAATCAAAACTGTTTTTATTGGCAAGATAAGCAAAATCGCTGGCGTCGCTGTATATTTTATCTATTGTCGTTCCGCTGGGCTCAACCTTGTTTATTATCTTTTCGATTACAAATTTATCAGAGCTTCTATCCAATACTTTTAGAATATGGTAGCCGTATCTTGTGGCAAAGGGTTTTTGGACAACTCCAATTTTCCCTTTAAAACTGGCTTTCTCAAATTCAGGCACCATTTGTTTTTTTCCGAACCAGCCGAGGTCGCCGCCAAACTGCGCGGAACCGGGGTCGTCGGAGAATTTCTTTGCGGCTTCGGCAAAGTTCATTCCGTTCTTTATTGCGTTGTAAATACTGTCGGCTTTCGCTTTTGCGCTTTCCTTTGAAATATTTTTAGTCGCAATTAAAATATGCGCGGCGTGAGCGTAAACATCTTTTCCCTTAAACTTATTTACATACTTATAAACGAGAAATCCCTCTCTTGTTAAAACGGGACCGATAATATCTCCGGGCTTCGAGGCAAGCAACATTCCGCTAATTTCCCTCGGAACTCTGTCAATTGAAAGCGTATCGAGAGAATAAGGCTGATCGGAATAAATTTCGACGTAAGTTTTAAATGTGCTCGTATCGGCTTTTAGATTTTTGAGAATCGCTTTTAAATTATTTTCAACTTCAATCGTATCTTCTCGCGAAGGTTTTCGTTCGAACAGAACGTATTTAACTTTTCTCGATTCTTTCCGTTCGTATTTATTTTTATTGCCGTTGTAATAATTTTGAATTTCTTCGTCGGAAACCGTTATGGTTGAATCGGGAATAAAGCGGGAATTAACGTAGGCAAAATCCGCCGATGATTTTATGTTTTGATCCAAGAAAGTTTGAAGAACTTCGTCGTCGGTGACAATAACCGAAGAAAAAATATAATCCTGGAGTTTTTTCTGATAGAGCTGCTGACGAATACCTTCTTCAACTTGAATCATAATTTCTTTGTTTCTCGGGTCGAGTATAGCGGCTTCATAAGCGGCTCTGTCAAATTGCCCCGTGGAATCCATAAAACTTCTTTGAAGTTCCGCCGGAGGATTTGGACCTAAAAGAGCGTCTTTAATTTCTTGATCGGTTACGGTAATCCCGTAATCTTTCATTTTCTTTTCAATAAGTTTTTGGTTTATAAGCGTTTCCCAAACCTGGTCTCTGAATTGGTCCATCTGTTCGGGCGCAATTTCTTTTCCGGTTGATTGTTCCCGCTGTTTTCTCATTCTTTCAACTGCGGCTGAAAAATCTTTATAAGTAATTTCATTTCCATCTACATACCCAACAACGTTTCTTCCTTTGGAAGCGAGTTTTGTTATGCTTGAGTCGGATAATACCATAAATAAAACAAAGAGTCCGCCCACCGTAATAATAAACCAGGGAGCTAAACTCCGCATACGAGCCATCATCGCCATTATTAACTATTCCTCCATTTTTTCGCGTATTTAAAATAATTCAGACTCTTAAATTAGAGTAAGAATCCTTGAAATGCAATTCTTTTTATTTGATTAAAAAAGTGGTTTTACGCCGCCAACCGCAATTATTCAAAGAAAGTCATGCGCGTTACGTCTTTCAAGTGAGCGAGTATTTCGCTGATATGTTTTTCGTTCGTTCTGTTTTCGGAAAGAGGCGGGAGTTTGTCGAAATCAAAGAAACGTACGTCTTCGGTTTCATTACTTACGCGGGCTTCGCCGCCGGTTAATTTACAGAGGAAAACAATTTTGAACGCGTGAAAAAATTCCATCGGACGCCCGTTTCTGTTTGCGTCGAAAACGCCGATTACTTTAATCGGCTTCACGTCGTAACCGCTCTCTTCTTTTGTTTCGCGGATTGCAACTTCGGCGGGCATATCGCCCACGTCGGCCCATCCGCCCGGCGTCGACCATTTTTTATCCGTAATCTCTTTAACCAAAAGGAGTTGATTGTTTTTTACGACAGCGGCGCGCACGTCTATTTTCGGCGTGGCGTAGCCGGGTTGTTCCATGAAAATTTTCGCGGTTTTTTTCTTATCCAACAAAGCGTATTCGGAAACGATTTCCGCGGCAATTCCAAGCAGACGATTGTTTCGTTCAATCTCATAATGATTCGGCGCAAACGCCAATCCGGTTTGAGCGAGCGATTGAATTTCGCGCGCCCATTTAAGCCATTTATTTTCTTCGGGCATAATTCCTTCAATTTAAAAATTACATCTTCTAATTTAATGATTTAAGAAACAAATTCTTTTATGGTCAAATCGGGGGAAGAGATGAGATAAGAATGCGACGGGTGGAAGGAGGAAAGGTTCAAAGGAACAAAGATGAAATAATTACAGCTAATGACTATGAATTTCAATTCCTCAATACGGAAATAGTTAATTGCGTTTCGACGTAGAATAGCCAAATCCAAATTCCATAAGCGTTTCTGCGTCAATCATAACAATCGGCGTTGAAAATTTGCCGACTATTCTTATTATATTTGCATTCGTAAAATAAATGTAATTCTAATTTTATTCGGAGAGATAATGGCTTTCAATTTAAGAAACAGAAATTTTTTGAAACTGCTCGATTTTTCGCAGAAAGAAATTCAATATTTATTGGATTTATCGCGCGATTTGAAACGCGCAAAATACGCGGGCAACGAAATTCCCCGCATGAAAGGGAAAAACATTGCGCTGATATTCGAAAAATCTTCGACCCGAACGCGTTGCGCTTTCGAAACGGCGGCTTACGATCAGGGCGCGCACGTAACTTATTTGGGTCCGAGCGGTTCGCAGATCGGCTACAAAGAATCGATGAAAGACACTGCGCGCGTTTTGGGAAGAATGTACGACGGAATTGAATACCGCGGATTTGGGCAAAAGATAGTCGAGGAACTGGGCAAATACGCCGGCGTTCCGGTGTGGAACGGGCTTACAAACGAATTTCATCCAACTCAGGTTCTCGCCGATTTTATGACTATGCTCGAACACGCGGACAAGCCGCTTTCAAAAATTTCGTTTTGCTTCCTAGGCGACGCGGGAAATAACATGGGGAATTCGCTTCTCATCGGCGGAGCGATAATGGGCATGGACGTTCGTCTCGCCGCGCCGAAGGAAAATTTGCCGGACGACGCGCTGGTCGCAAAGTGCAAAGAGATTGCGGCTCAATCCGGCGCGAAAATTACTTTGACCGAAAGCGTTGAAGAAGGCGTTAAAGGAGTGGATTTCATTTACACCGACGTATGGGTTTCGATGGGCGAACCGGACGATGTTTGGGAAGAAAGAATAAAAGCGCTTAAACCATATCAGGTAAACGCTCGGACGCTTGAATTGACTGGCAATCCGAAGGTTAAATTCATGCACTGTCTTCCCGCGTTTCACAATCGCGAAACGAAAATGGGCGAAGAGATTTTTCAAAAGTTCGGACTCGACGGAATGGAAGTAACCGAAGAAGTTTTCGAATCGGAACATTCAATAGTTTTCGACGAAGCGGAAAACCGCGTTCACACAATAAAAGCGATCATGGCGGCGACGTTGGGCGATTAAGTTGTTAACGGTAAACGAAATATTTTATTCGATACAGGGAGAAGGCGCGCACGCCGGTCTCCCTTGCGTTTTTATCAGATTGACTTACTGTAACCTTCGCTGCTCTTACTGCGACACGGAATACGCTTTTTACGAAGGGAAAGAGTATTCGATTGAACGGCTTATTGACGAAACGGAAAAATTCAATTGCAATCTTATTGAACTAACCGGCGGCGAGCCGCTTTTGCAAAACGAAGCGAACCCGCTGATGACGCGGCTTTGCGGCGCGGGGAAAACGGTTCTGCTAGAAACCGGCGGCAGTCTTTCCATCAAAGACGTCGATAAGCGCGTTTGCATCATAATGGATTTGAAAACTCCTTCGAGCAAAATGGAGAAAAAAAATCTTTACGAAAATATTTTGTTTTTAAAACCGGACGACGAAGTTAAATTTGTTATCGGCGATAGGAACGATTACGAATGGACGAAAGAAAAAATCAAAGAATATAAGATAGACAGAAAAGCGAACGTATTGATTTCACCGGTTTTCGGAAAGTTAGAACCTGAAGAAATAGTCGATTGGATTTTGGAAGACAACTTGAACGCGCGCTTTCAACTGCAAACGCATAAATATATTTGGGAACCGGATAAAAGAGGAGTGTGATGAAAATAGCGAAAGATTTCAGATGGGAAATGGGACACAGACTTCAATGCCACAAAGGAAAATGTTTTAACCTTCACGGGCATTCGTATAAACTGACGGTCGAGTTTGATGGAGAGATTAATGAAACGACCGGAATGGTAATGGATTACTTCGACGTGAAAGACGTTGTGGGACCGCTTGTCGAGCGGCTCGACCACTCCGTAGCGGTATGGGATAAGGACTCCGCGCTTATCAAAGTTTTGAACGAATTGAATTCGCGGAAGGTCGTTCTTCCTTTTGAAACGACGGCTGAAAATCTCTGTCATTATTTTCTTGCCGAAATTAAAAAGGCGAAACTGCCCGAAAATATCACGAACGTAAAAATACGAGTCTGCGAGACTGAAAATACTTACGCTGAAGACATGATAGAATTATAAAACAATTGTTCGAGTGATTTTATATTTGTTTCGGGAAAATCCGAGCGCAAAAATATTATTTGCTTTGTTAAGTTTACACGCATATATTTGTATATACACGTATATTAAAGGAAGCGCGATATAAAAAAATCAATAAATCTAAGGCTCGATCCGAAATTGCTTTCCGAGTTAGACGCTTACGCAAAAGAACTTGAACGCACAAGAACATATTTGATTGAGAAAGCAATTACGTCTTATTTCGACAAATTGGATGAAATAATTGCCGACCGGAGAATAGACGAAATCAAAAAAGGAAAAGAAAAACCGGTAACGCTTGAAGAAGTATTGAAAAAATCGGGCGTCAATGTTTAAAGTGATTTTTCATCATGCAGCAGCGAAGGAGTCCTATAAATTATCCGGCAAAAACAAAAAAATTGTTGCGGAAAAAATCATCGAACTAAAAGACGGGAATTTTGCCGGCGATAAAAGTTTAAAAGGGAAACACAAAGGTAAGTTCCGAAAAAGAGCCGGTAATTTCAGAATTGTCTATTTGAAAGAAGGA
>JAADIR010000060.1 GCA_013151245.1 Chlorobiota bacterium | reverse complement strand
ACTTAATATCAATCCGAATATTTTTTTCTTCAATCATCTTCGGGCAGCATTGAACCGCGTTTTTTAAAATTGGAAGAAGAAGTTCCTTTTTAGTTTCAATTGAAGTCGTTTTATCAAGTTTTGAAAGTTGGAGCAAATCGTCGATGATAGCGTTCAATTGATTTGTGTGGCGGCTGATAATATTCAAAAACTTCGTCTCTATCTCCTTATTCCGCACATCGCCGTTCAATAAAGTTTCAACGTAACCCTTGATTGAAGTGATAGGCGTTTTCAGTTCGTGCGAAACGTTGGCAACAAAATCCTGGCGCATTTTGTCCCACTCTTTCACCCGCGTAATGTCGTTCATAACCACAATGGTTCCGATAATTTCGTTTTGCGCCGTGGAGAGCGGGTCGGCGTTTACGAGCAAAACTCTTTCCTTATCGCCGTAAACCGTAATCTCTTCTTCCAAATGTTCCCGCGTGTTAAGAGATTTATGTATGAAATCGAGCATTTCTTTATTGCGTATTATTTCATAAACCGCCCGGTTTGCAACATTTTCGGCGTCCGATTTTATTTGAAAAAATTTCAACGCGGCTTGGTTTATATTTAAAATTCTTTCGGAAGAATTTATAGCTAAAACCCCTTCTTTCATACTTAAGAAGACCGCTTCCTGTTCGCTTTTCTGTATCGAAATAGTTTTAATTCGTTTGTCTAATTCTTCCGCCATTTTGTTGAAAGAATTTACCAGCGCCACAATTTCATTCGAGCCTTCGCTTATCGGAAGTTTTGAAAAATCTCCTTTCATAAATCTTTCGGCGCTGCGTTGAATTTTTTCAAGCGGCGCGCTTACCCTTTTTGAAATAATATAACTGGCAAAAGCGGTTAATATTAAAATAATCAACCCGATCCACATCAATCTGCTCTTAACTCCGAACAGAACCGTTTCAAATTCCGACAGCGGCATCGCCACTCTAACAACGGCTTCCAGTTTTTCGTTATTGTAAAGAGGAACGGCTACATAGATTAGTTGTTTGCCGAGAGTTGCGCTGTAACGTATTGAATATTCCGCTTTGCCCGCAAGCGCTTTAATCACTTCCGGTCTTGAGCGATGGTTATCCATCTCATCGGCATTCTTGTGTGAATCGCTAAGCACTTTCCCGTCGGGACGAATTACGGTAATCCTAACCCCGGCTTCTTTGCTTATTTTGCGGGACGAGTTTTTTAACGCTTCGGGATTGTTAAGCAAACTGTCGTTTTTAATTATTTGCGTCACGAGTTTTGCGCGAACGGTTAAATCGGAAACCACGGATTTTGTAAAGAAATCCCGCGAGACGCCGTATTCGTAGCTTCCGAAAGCGATTATCGCAATCATAACAACAATCAAGAATGAAGAAAATATCTGCGTGAAGAGTTTTCTGTTTTTCATTTTTCCTTCAGCCTGTAGCCGACGCCGCGCACAGTTTCGATATACTTAGCTCCCTCGCCCATTTTTTTCCTCAAGCCTACAATCTGAACGTCAACCGATCTTTCGGTCACCAAATAATTATCGCCTCTGATATTGTTGACGATTTCGTTTCGCGTAAAAACCCAACCGGGGCGCCTAAGTAAAAAATGAAGAATTTCGAACTCCGAGTAAGTAAGCTCAATTTCGTTTCCGTTCACTTTAACTTTTCTTCTGCCCGGGTCCAAAACTATTTCTTCGAAAGTAATATTGTCGGTTTTGTCCGGTATTTCCGATTGTTTCCGCCTCAGAACGCTTTTAATTCTTGCAAACAACACAAGCGGACTGAACGGTTTCGTCACATAATCATCGGCGCCGAGTTCCAAACCGCGGATAATATCTTCTTCTGTTCCTTTTGCGGTAAGCATCAAAATGGGTATGTCCGAAGTTTTTTCGTCGCCCTTCAAAATACGGCAAACGTCCAATCCGTCAATTCCCGGGAGCATTAAATCCAACACTATTAAATCGGGCGGTTCAAGGCGAGCTTTTTTTAATGCGTCTTCGCCCGAATAAACCGCTTCAACGGCATAGCCTGCTTGCTCGGCATTGAAAACGATTAAGCCGGAAATGTCCGGTTCGTCGTCAACGATAAGCAATTTATGGCGTTTTCGTTCTCCCACTGAAATTTTCTCCCGAAAGGATTTTACTCTCTTAGCAATATTAACAAATAATTTGATCACTTATTGTTAGAATTTTGTTAGAACAATTTCTTTAACCGATTCATTATAAAAATCATTATTGAATTTTTAAATTGAAACTTTTTATTTTATATAACATCTAACGACATTCTAAAGTGTCGGATATTTGATATTTTTTTTGCTCAATAAAAAGTAGATTGGATTACTATGAAAATAAATAAAACATTTTTATTAAAGAGAATTTTACCTGTTGCCGCCGGCGCCGGATTGGGGTTTGCATATTATTACTTTATCGGCTGCAGCAGCGGAGGCTGCGCTATTACAAGCAATCCTTATATTTCCACCGCTTACGGCGCGGCGCTCGGATTAATTTTAGCTTTCCCAACTAAAAAGAAATTGCCAAAGGAGAACGACGATGAGCGAGCGTAAAATTACAAAAGACATTGAAATTGAAGATTTAATTGATATTCTTCCCGACGCGGTAACTTATTTAATGGACGAAGGTATAAGATGTTTAAGATGCGGCGAACCTATTTGGGGAACGCTCGAAAACGCCGCAAAGGAAAAAGGTTTTTCAGACGAGGATATTGAAAGGTTTGTTAATGAATTAAACAATATGCTGGTCGCCGCCGAATAATCAAAATTTTTAGTAAATTTGATAAAACAAAATTCTTAGGAGAAATAGATGAGTCAAAAACAAAACAAAAGAAACAGAGAGCAAGAAATCGCTCATAAAAAATTGACCCAAAAACAAAAGAGTTGGATTTATACCGGCGTTTTTTTTGCTATAGTCCTTTTTCTTTTTGTAATCAACAACATTAACGGCGACGTTCCCGAACAAGGTCCCCTGCCTCCAAACTATTCCGACAACAGCGCTGAAACTATAAAACTTTCGGATTTCAAAGGTAAAATTGTTATCATTGATTTTTGGGCTACTTGGTGTCCTCCATGCCGAAGAGGAATTCCCGATTTCATCGGACTCAAAAAAGAGATGAAAGACAAAAAGTTTGAAATTATCGGAATTTCGCTTGATAGCTTTACGCGCGGCGGACAAACAAAAAACGACGTTATTCCGTTTATGAAAAAAATGGGAATCAATTATCCCATCGTTGAAGGAACTCAGCAGGTAACGCAGTTGTACGGCGGTATTCGTTCTATTCCGACGGCTTTCGTTATCGATCCGGAAGGACAAGTGGTCGCGCAGCACGTAGGCTTAGTTCCCATTGAAGAATACAAAAAAGATATCGACGCTATCAACAACGGAACGGCAAAAAAATACGGCGACGCGCCCGATTTTACGCTTCGTGTAATTAAGGAAAAATAATTTCTTATTAAAAAACTTAACGCGGAGAAAAACAGCTTTCCGTTTATAAAATAAAAAAAGCCGGACTTAAAAAATCCGGCTTTCTTTTTTTCCATATATTCTTTTCGAACTACATTTCTTTTTCAGCCGTCAAAGGTCTTCCTTCAACAAAAACTCCGTTGAGAAGATGTTCGTTTTTGATGTAAACAATTCCGTCTTCGTCATGCGGTTCGCCATAGATCTGGTGAACCGATTTCAATCCCCCAAGGTACTTGCGTTTATCGCAAATGTAAACTAAGTCGTCAACCTTGGCTTTCATTCTTTCCATGTCATTTTTTGAGAACTGAATGTATTCATCGTCGCCGTCAACAACTTTCCAGTGAACAATAATTCTTTCGCCCTCTTCTTCGTTTACTTTTCTTCCTTTGAACATTTCTTTTGCTCTGGCAATAGACCATACGGTTAATCCTTCCGTTTGGGATACCGGATCATAAGCCACATAATAATTAACAAGAAGCGGAACGGTAACAAATAATATTGCAATCAATACGAAAGAAAACGCAAGATGAAAAATGTTAAAAACAATTAGCACAAAAACCGTTACGGAAACAATCGTCATACCGATCATAATCTCATTTACATTACTTTTTTTCTTTAACGATTCGACAATTGCTTTTTGTTTCATTGTTGTATAAACAACCAACACGCCGGGAACCGCGCAGACAATTAAATTATAAAAAGCGCGTATGTAAGAATAGGGATGTTCGGGATTCATCTGTATTCCCTGCGCGAACGGTCTAATTAAAATTCCCGGATAATAAGCGCCGAGAAGCATCAAAGCTACGCCGACAATAAACGTCGTTATAACAGCCGCAGGCGTAAATTTTTTCCAAAAGATACCGAGGAAGATTGCAACCACAAGCGGCGGAGTAAGCGTTGAATGGAAGTATCCGTGCGCTTCATAAACCGTTGGGAATCCTTTAAATGCAAGCACCCCGACTACGCCAAGAATTGTAATGATAACGGACGAATAACGAGCGGCCGCTAATTCTTTTTTCTCGGTGGCTCTTACGCTTAGATTATCTTTTTTCAATAAATGCTTTATCGGTCGGTGAATATCGTTTATATAAATTGCAGCCGTAGCGTTAATCAGCGTATCAACGGTTGACATAAGCGCGGCAGTAAGCGCCGCCATAATAAAGCCGAACACGCCGGGATGCGAAACAATGTTAGCAACGACTACAAATATTTGATCGGGAGAAGCGTTGGGACTAATAAGATCCGGCGATATGAGCGAAATAGCTTTTCCAATCCAGCCTGCGTTGCCAACGACAACGGCTGAAATAGGCAGCATGAAAAGAACATTGAATGTAGCCGCTTTACGTCCCTCGTCAACGCTTTTGGTAGCCATAAAGCGCATTACAAGCCCCATGTTCATGAAAAGGAATCCGATTGAACCGGCTATTCCGTCCTGCCAAAATATTCCCACAAAGTTGAAATCCGGCGGCTTGTTGAAGTTAGCCAACGGCAGTTTCCATTCGGTGGGCAGAATATTCCAGAGGACTCCCCATCCCCCAATGTAGTCAAGCCCGAGAAAAAACAGAAGCAGACCGGCAAACAACAAAATAAAACCCTGCATCAAGTCGGTGAAAATAACCGCCGTTTGCCCGCCGAAAGTAATATAAATTCCCGTAATAATCGCAATGAAAATTATCACGCCCATAAGAGTGATATGAATTTGCATTCCGAAAAGAGAAAAACTTTCAGGCAGCATGGGCATAGCGGCTTTGCCGAGAGTTAGGAATCCGATGCTTATGTAACCGACCATGTAAAATAAAAGGAGTATCGTCGCCAAAAATCTTGCCGACGGACTAAATCTTTTTTCGAAATATTCCGGAATCGAACGGATCTTTGAATAGACTATTAACGGCAGCCAGCCGAAAAGAAAGAAGGGCATAAAGAACCAATCGTTCAAATAAGTCATCGTCGAAGAGAACCCGTGTTCAAAACCTTTTGCCGAATATTTCACAAAACTGTGGCTTCCTACGCCGGTTGCAACAATTGAAAAGGCAATCAGCCACCACGCAAATCTTCGTCCGCCGAAAAAGAAATCCTTCGTGCTTCTGTTATACTTTCCGAAATAACTTCCGAAAAGCATAACCAGCAGAAAGTAAAGGATCATCACAATCCAGTCGGAAGAAGAACCGATATTATGAAATGTTTCCATAGTTTACCAGTATAATCCTGCTATTGTGAAAAGAAAGTGAAAAATAAAAAAGTAGAAATAACCGAAAACGAGAACGCGGAACCAGTATCTGTGCCGTTTAAGTTTCATATTTAACGACCCGCTTTTTCTAACCAGAATCATTCCGATTAAGAAAAGCGCTCCGCCCACGCCGTAGAGGTAGATAAACGGCAGCCAAATTTCTAAAAATTCTGACATGTTTTTTCTTAAATTATTGGTTTACAAAATATCAAATTGGTAGCAAAATTAAAGAAGCCTTTATTCACTTGCAAATAAATAATAAATTAAATTTGCGCCGGACAAATTGACGAGAAAACTTTTGCAAACAAAAATATTAAAAAAGAAGACGGTTTTTTTTCTGTTTTCGTTGTTAATTACGCTTTTTGCGGCGGATAAAGTCTTTCCTCCTCCGCAGCCGAAGCCCTTTTCAAAAGCAGTCTATTCAAAAAAAGGAGAATTGCTGAAAGCCTATTTGACGAACGACGACAAATGGCGTTTGCGAACCGACCCCAAACGTCTTCCCGAATATTTAACTGAAGCCGTAATTGCAAAGGAAGATAAATATTTTTTCTATCATCCCGGAGTTAATGTTTTCGCGGTCTTCAGAGCGCTCTACTCAAATATCACAAGCGGGGAAAGGACTTCCGGCGCTTCGACAATAACAATGCAGCTCGTAAGAATTTTAGAGCCGAGGAAAAGGACGTATTTTAACAAACTAATTGAGACGATCCGCGCGCTGCAATTTGAATTTCATTATTCGAAAGATGAAATTCTACAATTATATTTAAGCTATGCGCCGTTTGGGGGAAACGTTGAAGGAATCGCTTCCGCCGCTTATATTTATTTTAACCGCGCGCCGGAAGAATTGAGCCTGGCGCAAGCGACGTCTTTGATAATTATTCCGAACGATCCGAACAATCTGCGAATCGACAGAAACTCAATAAAAACAAAAGCGCAAAGAGATAAATGGTTAAAGAAGTTTGAGAGAAACGGGGTTTTCCCACACAGCCAAATCACAAGCGCTTTAGCCGAAGAGCTTCCGCCCAAAAGATATTCGGTTCCGAACAATGCGCCGCATTTCTGCAATTTCATTTCCGCAAAAGTTAAATATGACGCAATCGAAACTACTCTGCATTTGAAAGAGCAGAAGTTAACCGAAAATATTTTAAAAAAATATATCATGAAAATCCGGGCGAAAGGAATTTCAAACGGCGCAGTTATTGTAATTGACAACGCGGAGAACGAAGTTATCGCTTATGTCGGTTCCGCCGATTATACCAACGCGGAGATTTCCGGACAAGTAAACGGCGTTGAAGCGGTTCGCTCGCCGGGTTCTACGCTGAAGCCGTTTCTTTACGCATACGGCTTTGACCGTGGAATAATCGCGCCCAAATCCAAATTGCTCGATATTCCTTTCGACTTTGGCGGATACGAACCGGAGAATTACGATAGAAAATTCAACGGACTTGTTACGGTTGACTTTGCTCTGAAAAATTCTTTAAATCTTCCGGCTGTGGCAATGCTGAGGCGTTTGGGAATTTCGGAATTCGTGAGTCTGCTTTCGAATTTGGGTTTCTCCGACGTCGATAAAATGAAAACTAAACTCGGGCTGTCGCTGATTCTCGGCGGATGCGGAGTTCGTCTCGGACAGTTATCGCGCGCCTATACAACGTTTTCGCACGGCGGAGTTCTTTTTCCGCTCAAATATTTACAACGTCAAAAAACCGGAAAAGGAAGAAAACTTTTTTCAGAAGGTTCGTCCTTTTTAATTGCGGATATTTTAAGCTCCGTCGAACGCCCCGATATCCAAGTCGGATATTTTGCAAATTCAAAACTTCCCAAATTTGCATGGAAGACGGGAACGTCATACGGCAAGCGGGACGCGTGGGCTGTGGGCTTTAATCCCCGCTACACAATCGGCGTTTGGACGGGCAACTTCAGCGGGAAAGGCTCGCCTCATCTTTCGGGCGCAGAGATTGCCGTTCCGTTATTAGTTGAATTATTTAACGTTATCGATTTCGACGGCAAAGGATGGTTTGCTTTCCCCGACGATCTTCGCGAAAGAAAAGTCTGCGAACTTTCGGGACTGCTTCCTTCAAAAAATTGCGGCATTTTAGTTGACGATTATTTCATTGAAAACGTTTCGTCGAATAAACGGTGCGATTGGCATTCCGTTTTTTACTTGAACAAGGACGAAACAATCAGCTACTGCGTCGAGTGTTTGCCGGAAACCGGAGCGCATAAAAAAGTATTCCCGAAACTTCCGCCCGAACTCGCATACTGGCGTTCAATTTCCGGCGTCGCCTACGACGTTCCGCCCGAACACAATCCCGAATGCAGCGCAGGGTTCGGCAATTCGGATTTGAAAATAATTTCGCCTCAACCGGATTATGAATACTTAATTGAAAAAGGAAGCGGAAAAAAAATACTTCTGCAGGCTGTAACGGGAGAGAAATCAAAGAAAATATACTGGTATGTAAACGATAAACTAATCGCTTCGGTTAAGCCGAACGAAAAGGTTTATTTTACGCCGACAAAGGAAAATAATAAAATTTTCTGCATTGACGATTTGGGCGGTAAAAAATCTTTATCCGTTAAAGTTAAGTTTTATTAGTTCCTAAATAATTTACTTTTGCTTCGTTCAAATAAGCTGACGGATTATTCTGTTATTTTTGGTTGAAAAGTAAAGACTTAAAGCTGGCTTGTCATCCTAAAATGTTTAGGAT
>JAADIR010000076.1 GCA_013151245.1 Chlorobiota bacterium | reverse complement strand
AAATACTTTTATCTTGTAATCAAGTCCGCCGCGAATTCGTGAATCCTTTTACCGCTCTCCCCTCTTTTACATTAACAATTATCCATTGAAGTTTTTTTTTTCTAACTTTGGGAAGATAATTTTGAAACTCACATTTGGCGATAACCTTAACTAACATATCGAAGTCATTTAAAGGAAAGAAAGCCGTAAATGAAATTTCCTTTGAACTTAAAGAAGGAAAAATCTTCGGGCTTCTCGGGCCCAACGGTTCGGGGAAAACGACTATCATCAGAATCATTCTCGGAATTCTTCAAAGCGAAAACGGAAACGTAACTTGGAACGATAGAGAAATATCAGGGAAGCTGAAAAACAAAATCGGTTATCTTCCCGAAGAGCGCGGACTTTACCAAAACAGCAAAGTGAAAGACGCTCTGAAATATTTTTACGAACTCCGCTCGGCGGATAAAAAACTTTTTGACGAACGATTACTTTTTTGGGCTGATAAATTAAACGCCGCCGGTCTGCTTAATTCAAGAATTGAAAATCTTTCGAAAGGGAGCCAGCAGCTGATACAATTTTTAGCGACGGTTTTGCACGAACCCGATTTCGTTATTCTCGACGAACCGTTTTCCGGCTTCGATCCGGTCAATCAAAAAAACATTTCCGAAGCGATTCAGATACTTGCCGAAAGGGGGAAATATATTCTCATCTCTACGCACCAATTGAATTTTGCGGAAAAGTTGTGCGATGATTTGCTGTTAATCAAAAACGGGAATGAAATTTTCTCGGGCGGCGTCGATAGTCTCAGAGAACGGTATGGAAATTCATTCTACGAAATTGAAATTTCCGGCGGCGAACATGTATTAGAAGAATCAAAGATTAAAATCATTTCGCAATCGGGAAACATTTACACAATTGAGCTTGACGACAATCTTCGTCCTTCCGAATTATTAAGGAGTATTTCTCGGAAAATTGACGTGCAAAGTTTTGTAAAAACCGAATCGCGTCTCGAAGAAATTTTTCTTTCCCTAGTATCGGCGATCGATGAGTAAAATTTTCACTATAGCGAAATGGGAATTTTTCGAAAAAGTTAAACGCCGCTCTTTCTTGATTTCAATAATCATCATGCCGTTTCTCTTTATCGGACTGGGAATTCTTACTTCCAGCTTTTCCGATCAAAGCGATAAAAAGCAAACAATGCTTGTCGGCTTGATTGACGACGCTTCCCTTTCGCGTCATTTTTACGATAGGTTAATTTCCGAAAAACTCCCCGACGGTTTGCCGAAATATTCTCTCGTAAATATCGACAGCGAAGCGTTGAAAGGAAACCGTTTCGGATTGTCTCCCGAAACGATGATAAAAGAAAATCTCATCAACATAGTCTTACAAATAAAAAGCGGCGCTTCCAACGAATTAACGGCAAAGATTATTCATCATCCCTACGTTTCAAAACAAAGAATATCCGAACTTAAAACTTTACTAAAAGAAGAACTATTCCGTTTACGGCTGGAACGAAGCGGAGTTTCTGATTCTCTTATTATCGCGGCGGAAAAAGGAATTTTGATTTCAAGCGCGGGAATTAAAATAGACGGCTTGACAAATTTTGAAAACTTCACGGAAATTTATTTCTCAGCCTATCTGCTTGCCTTCGCTTTAATAGTAATGGTGATCTTAAGCGGCGGAATGTTTGTTAGAAGCATGGCGTTCGAAAAATCGAGCAGACTTATTGAGGTGATTTTATCCGCTTCCTCTTTCGAAGAACTGCTCGGCGGGAAAATATTGGGGCTGCTGGCAGTCGGCTTCTTTCAATTCATCGTTTGGGGATCGATCGGAGCAATTCTTTCGGCGTTTGGGTTTTACGAAATTCAAGAGATTTCTTTTCCGTTTTTACAATCGCTCTTTTTTATCCTCGGTTACGTTTTTTACGCTACCCTTTTCGTCGGTTTGGGCTCGCTCACTTCAACCGATTACGACGCGCACCAATTGACGGCGAACATCAGTCTCTTTCTGATTCTTCCGCTTATTTTTTCTTTTTACTTTTTGACGTATCCTTTCTCCGCGCTTTCGGTTGCGCTTTCGTATATTCCTTTTACCGCGCCGGTTGCAATGATTTTTCGTTTGACTTCCACCGACATTCCGGCGCCTGAAATAATTTTAACTATTCTAATTCAAATTATTTCAATTTTAATTATTATTCAAACAAGCGCGAAGTTTTTCCGCAATGGAATTATTCTTCAAAACAGATTTAATATTTCCCCATTCAAACGGAGAAAGTGACGCCGATGCTTTTATCATTTTTCGCCGCGGTAATTCCGATGCTCTTTTATCTAATCTTTTTATGGAAGATGGATAAATATGAGCGGGAACCTTTGGGATTCGTTTTCCGTCATTTTCTTTGGGGCGCTTTCGGCGCGGTCTTTTTCGGAATACTCGGCAGTCTTTTACTCGCCGTTCCGCTCGGAGCGCTTTTTGAAGAAGGTTCGAAAAATTTTTTAATGGCTGTTTTCACCGCTCCGCTTGTCGAAGAAAGCGCGAAAGGTTACATTCTTTTCAAAACCACTAAGAATAAGAATTTCGACAACTTGACCGACGGGCTCGTTTACGGCGGCGCGGTCGGACTCGGTTTCGGGATGACGGAAAATTTTCTTTACTTCGTCGGCTCGTCCGAATCGCTTGCAGTCTGGCTTCCGGTCGTTCTTATTCGCACGGCTTTCACCGCCGTAATGCACGCAATATCTACCGGAACTTTTGGAGCGTTTCTTGCATTCGGCAAATTTTCCTCCCGATCAAAAAGAAGATTATTAACCTTTTCGGGATTGCTTATCGCAATGCTCATTCACTTCGCATGGAATTTCAGCGTTAGTTTCGACTCTACGGCTTTGTTCGGATTTATCATGTTATTCTTTTTGATTATTACTTTCTTGATCGTTCTGAAAATTTCAGTTCAAAAAGATAAAGAAATAATCACCCGTGAATTGCGCGACGAAAATTTAAGCGACGAAGCGATTGAAAATGTTTTATCTCCAAAAGGGAAAATCATCGATAAAAATCTTAAACAATTATTGGTTAAATTAGCCGTGAGAAAAAACGAATTTGAGATTTGCGCCGAGAAAGATAAAGCGTTCTATCATGGAGAAATCGTGAGCGTAAGGAAATCAATTAACAAGTTTTTGGAAGGAGAAAACTGAGATGAAAGCAGTCGGAATTTTCGGCGGCACTTTCGATCCGGTGCACAACGGGCATTTAATAACGGCTCAGTCGATTCTTGAAAAAAGAAACTTGGAAAAGATTATTTTCGTTCCATGCAATATTTCTCCGCATAAAATAAATCGCGTTACCGCCGAAGCGCATCATCGGCTTCAAATGATAAAAATTGCTATTTCCAATTTCCCCGGTTTCGAATATTCCGATTATGAAATCAAAACCGGAGACGTTTCATATACGCTGGATACTCTTATGGAGTTTTCAAAAACTTATCCGAAGCTTGAGCTGATAATCGGTTACGATAATTTAATAAAGTTCGACGCATGGCGAGAACCGGATAAAATTCTTGAACTTGCCAAACTTGTTGTAATGAAAAGGAATCACGATCCGAACTTGAAAATCTTTCACAAATATTTCGGCGAAGCGCTTTATGTAGATACGCCGACAATCGAGATCTCCGCGTCTAACATAAGAAAAAGAATTGCGAACGGACAAATAATCGACGCTCTTGTGCCGGAAAAAGTAAAAGAATATATTTACGCTTTTGAACTATACAAGTAGAATTTTACGGAATAAAATAATTTTGCAGATATGATTGAACAATCCTTTCTTGATAAGTTTTTTGCTAAAGATAAAAGAATAATTTCCAGGGCGATTTCATACGTCGAATCGGAAGGAAACAACTCGACCGAACTGTTGAAGAAGATTTACTCAAAAACGGGAAAAGCATTCAGGCTTGGAATAACCGGACCGCCGGGCGCGGGAAAATCTACGATCACAAACGAGCTTACAAAGATTTACCGCGCTCAGAATAAGACCGTCGGAATAATTGCCGTCGATCCGACCAGCCCTTTCACCGGAGGCGCGGTTCTCGGAGATAGAATTCGAATGAACGATATCGGAAAGGACGAAGGAGTTTTTATCCGCAGTATGGCGACTCGCGGAAGCCTTGGCGGACTAAGCAAAAAAGCGATCGACGCCGCCGACGTGCTTGACGCGGCAGGTTACGACGTTGTCATCTTCGAAACTGTCGGCGTAGGACAATCCGAGCTGGATATTGCGCGGGCGGCTGATTCAACGGTTGTCGTCCTCGTCCCCGAATCGGGCGATTCTATTCAAGCGATGAAAGCGGGACTTATGGAAATCGCCGATATTTTTGCGCTTAACAAATGCGACCGTCCGGGCTCACAGCAAGCGAAGACGGCTATCCAAACTATTCTCGCGCTAAAACCTCGCGACGAAACTACCTGGGCGCCGAAAATCATTGAAACAATTGCCGCGGAGAAAAAAGGTTTGAACGAACTTACCGATGAAATTGAGAATCACGTTAAATATTCTCAAAAGAATAATTTTTTATTGAAAAAACGCGAAGAGAATTCCAAAATAAGAATCAAAGATATTATCAGAAGCGTTATCTCTCGCGAACTTTGGAACGACGAACGCGTGGAAGCCTTGAATTCAGCGGTCGAGGAAGTGGTTAAACGGGAAATTTCGCCGTACGATTTGGCGGATAAAATTGTAAACGATTACAAATTACATTTAACGGAAAACGAAAAATAATTTAGGTTTGAAATGAAAGAAATCGGTTCCCAATTAAAAGACAACCGGATATTTTTAAAACAAGAAGATTTCTACAAAAATATTCTCCGCAAGCTTGAAGCCATTCGAAAAAAAACCGAACAAGGCGGCGGAGAAAAAGCGATTGAAAGACAACGCGGAAAAGGAAAACTCACGGCGCGCGAAAGAATAAAGGGACTGATCGATCCCGATAGCGAGTTCATGGAACTGAACACGTTCTGCGCGCACGACATGTATCGGGAATACGGCGGCGCGCCGAGCGGCGGAACCGTAATGGGAATAGGGAAAGTAAGCGGTCGCAATGCGTTGATTGTAGCCAACGACGCCACTGTTAAAGCGGGCGCGTGGTTTCCAATCACCGCTAAAAAAAATCTCCGCGCTCAGGAAATTGCGATGGAAAACAGACTGCCGGTAATCTATCTCGTTGACAGCGCAGGCGTTTTTCTTCCGATGCAGGAGGAAATATTTCCGGATAAAGAACACTTCGGAAGGATTTTCCGAAACAATGCAAAAATGTCGGCGATGGGAATCCCGCAAATCTCCGCGATAATGGGTCCATGCGTTGCCGGAGGAGCTTATCTTCCCATCATGAGCGACGAAGCGTTGATTGTAGAGGGCGAAGGCTCGGTGTTTCTCGCAGGCGCGCATTTGGTGAAAGCGGCAATCGGGGAGACGACCGACAACGAACAGCTTGGGGGCGCGATAGTGCAATCGAATATTTCCGGCGTTACAGATTACGTGATGAAAGACGACAACGAATGTCTGAACCAAATCAGAAGCATTACCGGCAAATTCGGCGAATTCGCTAAAGCGGGATTCAACAGAGCGGAACCTAAAAAACCGAAATTTCCAAGCAAAGAAATTTACGGCGTTCTCCCGGAAGACACTTTGAAACCGTACGACACATACGAATTGATAGCGCGGATTGTGGACGATTCTGTAATCGACGAATACAAAGCCGGCTACGGCAAAACAATCATCACGGCTTACGCTCGTATTGACGGCTGGGCTGTGGGAATTATAGCCAATCAAAGAAAAATCGTAAAAACAGAATCCGGCGAGATGCGAATCGGCGGAGTTATTTATTCCGACGGCGCGAACAAAGCGGCGCGTTTTATAATGAACTGCAATCAGAAAAAAATTCCTTTAGTGTTTTTGCAGGACGTAACCGGCTTTATGGTTGGCACAAAAGCCGAACACGGCGGCATCATCAAAGACGGCGCGAAGATGGTCAACGCGGTTGCAAATTCCGTTGTTCCGAAAATTACGATAATTGTAGGCAACAGTTTCGGCGCGGGAAATTACGCTATGTGCGGAAAGGCATACGATCCGCGCTTCATCTACGCTTACCCAAACGCAAAGATCGCGGTAATGGGCGGCTCTCAAGCAAGCGCCGTTCTGCTCGATATAAAAGTAAAACAAATGCAGAAGGCTGGAAAGGAATTTTCCGAAGAAGATAAGAAAAAACTTCTCGACGAAATTATGGAAACTTACGAAACGACGAGCAGTCCGCTTTACGCCGCCGCGCGGCTTTGGATTGACGAAATAATCGATCCCGCTGAAACGAGAAAATATATTTCACGATCAATTGAAGTTGCGAATAATAATCCGGATATTCCCAAATTCAACGTCGGCGTTATTCAAACATAACTCGTTAACTGTTATTCAGTTGAAAGAAGGTTAAATTTATGATAACGCTCAGATTCATTTTTACTAGAATTTTCCAACTCCATGCTCTTTTAGGTCTTTTAACATTTAAGAAACTCGTGAATCTGGCAAAAGCGTTTATTTTTTTTCTTTTAAGAACGCCAACGTCAGTAAAGATTCCTCCAATCTTTATTATTTCCGTCACTAACAGATGTAATTACAAGTGCATTATGTGCTCACTACAGAGTAAAAATTATAATCCTTTAATCGATGATAGCAATCCGAATGATTTTGATTTTAATACTTTGGAAACCTTTCTAAGAAAAAATCATGAATATATCTCTTTAATTAGAATTCACGGGGGAGAACCTTTAATTTATAAGAATATAATCCCTTTAATTGATTTGTTAAATGAACTAAAAATTGCTTTTAACATTATAACGAACGGATCTTATTTAAGCGAAGAAATAAGTAAAAAGTTAATTGACAGTTATTGTATTGGGGTTGGTATTTCTTTGGACGCTTCTAAGCAATCCATTTACAAGAAGATCAGAAAGAACGGGAATTTTGAAACTATCTCTAAGAATATTGATATTTTTAACAAACTGAAAAAAGAAAAAAAATCATATCGACCTGTACTTACCGCCTCAATGTGTGTTTTATCAATTAACGCAACGGATATGACTGATTTAGTAAGATTTTGTCGTAAACATTCAATCCGCGCCCTATCGGTTTTTGAAGCAGTCGATTTAAATACCGGTTTAATTCATGAAAACGAATTTATCTCAAAAAACAAAGAGCTAGCGCATCAAGAAATTAAGAGAGCGTCAAGCGAGGCGAAAAAGTTGGGAGTAATTTTTCGCACCAGATTTCCTTCGTTAAAAGAAAATAAATTTGCCGATATTCAATATCATGCGGGAAATATTAAACCTAAGAATTGTATTAACTATTATTTAGTCGCATGGATACTACCGAATTTGAATATGATAGGTTGTTCAGTCGTAAAAGCTCCATTCGGCAATCTTGCAAAAAACGATTTTGAGGAGATTTGGAATTCAAAAGATTTCGGTTATTATCTTGCAAGAAAAGATTTTAAAAATGGTATTACGCCTAAAGTATGCGAGGATTGCGTTTATACCGGTAGTTTTTATTCATAAATTACAACGCTTTTTTTAATAGTGTATTGAGTTGTTTTTTTTATAACTTCGATAAGCGCAAAAATATATTTTTATGAAACTAAGGTTTATAATATCATTATTTTTTTTATTTTCAATTTATTTGAGCGCGCAGACAAACGACTCGTTGACGACTACGGAAAATCAAACTTCACCCGAAGCCGTTAAAGAACAAATTAAATTGAAATTAAGCGAAAACCCCTTTTATTATGATATTTACAAAACTGATTTCCATCCTTCGTTTTTTATTCTCCAACGACTTTCTGCAAATTATATAAATGAGAAAATGCCGCTGTCGCTTGCTTCGAGCATTCAGGAAGAGAAAAGTAATATTTCCTACGCTTTACAAATGCAATACAGATGGAATACGAACTCCGAGAAACTTGGAGTAATCGGAACAATCTTATATATCGCAAATTTTGCCGCAACCGGATATTTACTTTATGAACATATCAATCGGTACGGCGATGAATATAAAAAGGATTTTGGGAAGAAGAAAAAGTAACAAACCGATTGTAATTTTTTTACGGCGCAGGTTTAATAAGGGCGGCGAAAGAGTTTTAAG
>JAADIR010000033.1 GCA_013151245.1 Chlorobiota bacterium | reverse complement strand
GTCAAAATGATTTCAAAATAGGGGAAGATAAAAACAAAGAAAATATTTCAGGTATGAATAACGTTGATACCGACCGAGAAATGGCTGAAATGGCTCAAAACACGCTTCTGTTCAAATTCTCAGCGCGAAGATTAAATTTTTATTATCGAAATTTACAAAGCGTGATTAAAGGAGGCAGATAATGAAGATCAATCCTAATTTTAACGCTTTTAACATTAGCGCTCAGGGAATGGGAGCTCAGAAAAAGAAGATGGATCTTATTGCAGAGAATATCGCAAATGTAGATACAACGCAGACAAAGGACGGAACTCCTTACAAAAGGAAATATCTGGTTATTGAAGAGAAACAATCCTTCCGGCAAAAAATGGCTAAAGCAAGAGGAACTTTACGTTTACGCACGACAAATGATTTGCAGTTTTCCGCTCCTACGGCTACTCCGGGAAAAACCGCCCAAAACGATTTGGAAAGTAATGTTCGGCAGGACTCTTCCGCCGGAGAATTGATATATATGCCGGATCATCCCCGGACGCAAACGAAGACGGCTACGTCAGAATGCCGAACGTAAATATTGTAACCGAAATGGTTGATATGATTGCCGCAACAAGAAGTTACGAGGCAAATCTCACCGCGTTCAACGCGTCAAAACAAATTGCTAAAGATGCATTGGAGATATAAAACATGAAAATCAATACAAACGCCATCGGCAATTACAACGTTCATAAAACAACGCAATCCCGCCAGACAAGAAAACTTGCGAATGCGGAAGTCCATTTTACCGACGAACCGATAAACGTTAATGAAAAAAAATACTTCGCCCGTCTTTATCCTCGGAAAAAAGAGGAGATTACAAATCATCAGTTCTACATGAGAGACGGAAAAAGAGTCGGAGTAAGCGTCGGTTCATTATTTGACATGAGAGGTTGATATGAAAATAAATCCGTTATCAGGATCGTTAAAACAAGTTCCGAAATTTACGGAAGTGAAAAAGAGAGCCGATGAAAAATTTGATAATGTATTCTCCGGCTTTGTAAAACAAGTAAACAAAGATCAAATTACGGTCGGCAAATTAACCGAAGGATTTATCAACGGCGAAGACGTCCAAATTCACGACGTTATGATTGCCGGCGAAAAAGCAAAAACAAGTCTCGATTTGCTGATGGAAATCCGAAATAAAACGGTTGACATGTGGAAAGAATTATCACGATTGCAATAATTTGTAGGGGTTAAAAACTATGGGAGCTTTTTTAGAGGTATTTAATAAACTTTCGATGCAGCAGAAAATAATGATCGGCTCGTCGGCTGTGGTGGGCTTTGTGCTGCTGGGCTTTGTGCTTTTCGTCTTTAACGAACCAAGTTATTCCACGTTGTATTCAAAACTTTCGGAAGAAGACGCGTCGGTTGTTGTGCAGGAATTAACGAGCAAAAAAATACCTTATAAGATTGCCGACGGCGGCACAACAATTAAAGTGCCGAAAGACAAAGTCTATGAAGTCCGTTTTTCCATGGCTTCAAAAGGCATTCCGAATTCCGGTATTCTCGGTTATGAAATTTTTGACAAAAACACAATGGGTATGTCGGAATTTATGCAGAAACTAAATTTCAAACGGGCGATGGAAGGCGAACTTGCGAAAACAATAATGTCTCTTCAGGGAATTGAAACCGCGCGGGTTCATATTGTGGTTCCTGAAAAATCAGTATTTAAAAATGAAGAAAGAGAGCCGACGGCGTCTGTAAACATAAAATACAGAGGCGCGGGACAACTTTCCCGGAAAAACATCGAAGCTATCACTAATCTCATAGCAAGCAGCATTGAAGGCTTGCGTCCTGAAAAAGTAACCGTAATAGATAACAAAGGAAGACTTCTCACAAGACAGTCGGACGACAACCCTCTCGCTATTTCAGGCGGGAAACAATATGAATTGAAAGGAAATATCGAAAAGTATCTGGCTCAGAAATGCCAGTCGATTTTAGATAACGTTCTCGGCTACGGAAGCTCGATAATAAAAGTTAATGTCGATCTCGATTTCAAACAAGTTGAAAAAACCATTCAATCGTTCGACCCGGAAACGCAAGTAGTAATAAGCGAACAGACCACCAAATCTGAAAATACGGGAAAAAGCGTTTCCGACTCAAACTCGGTTACTTCCGAAAACACAGTCACAAATTATGAAGTGAGTAAAACGCTAGAGAAAGTTTTGGAAGGAGCGGGCGCTATTAAAAGGATAACGGTTGCTGCAATGATTAACGGCGTCAAAAAGGAAATTAAAAACGGAGACGCAACCGAGGTAGTTGTTGAACCCCGTCCGTCTGAACAGATCGGCAAAATTGAAGAGATATTGAAGAAAACAGTCGGTTTCGATCCCAACAGAAAAGACGATATTTCAATTGTCAGCATTCCGTTTGAAAATCAATTGGAACAGGAAACCGTTTTGGCAAAACCGTCTTTGTTTGACGACGTGGGAAGACTCTCAAATATTATTTTAATGTTTTTTGCAATTGTCGCATCGTTAGCCGTTCTAAAAGGTTTATTGAAAAGATTAAAAAATGAAAAAATAATTATCGGCGCTATAGGACCCGGCGGCGCTATGGGATACGAAGACAGTTCTTTTGACGATTTAGCTCCCGCGCTTCCGGGAGGAGGAAATATTCCGGCGGGACAACTAAACGCGGCAGTTAAAAACAACAAGAAAGCGCTTCTTTCCGTAGGAGATTTGGAAGACGAAATTTCAGACGAAGCTCTCCGCAAAAAAGCGCGTCACGAAAAGATTACAAACTATGTTTCTAAAAACCCGATTGAAGCGGCAAAATTAATAAATTCTTGGTTGAGGGAAGATGAATACTGAGGACAAAAAAGATAAACAATCCATACTGGATCTTAAAGGGATACAAAAAGCCGCCTTGCTGATGGTTGCTTTGGATGTGGACGCCGCGGCAAATATCTTTAAAAATCTCGATCCGATGGACGTTGAAGCAGTATCCGCGGAAATTACAAAAGTGCGTAATATCTCGCAAGACGTTGCCGAAGAAGTAATTGAAGAATTTTCCGGCATGGTTACGGCGCAGGAATATGTTCTTGAAGGCGGCTTGGAATATGCTCAAAATATTCTTGAAAAATCTTTCGGAATGGCAAAGGCGGTTGAAATTATTGAAAAAGTAAAATCGATAACAACGCTTCATGGTTTCGACGTTCTTAAAAAAGCGGACTCCTCCCAATTGGTCAATTTCCTGAATAAGGAACATCCGCAGACAATTGCCCTGATTATGTCGCACCTTAGCCCCGATCAAACTGCGGAAGCGTTAAAAGAAATGCCCGACGATTTGAGAACGGAGGTAATTTACCGCATCGCCACTTTGGGTAAAATCTCTCCGCAAACGCTGAAACAGATTGAGCGAGTCGTGGACGAGCTTGCCGGCTTATCAATCAATCAGCAAATGAGTAAGCTTGGCGGAACTAAAAGCGTCGCGACAATTCTCAATAGAACAAGCGTAAGTTTAAGCAAAGAAATCATCGCGTCAATTGAGGATAGAGACGAAGACACCGCAGCCGAAATTAAACGGCTGATGTTTATCTTCGACGATATTGTACAGCTTCAAGACACGGATATTCAAAGAATTCTTAAAGAAGTTGACAGAAAAGATCTTGCTCTTTCGCTTAAAATTGCGGACGAAGCCGTGCAGGAAAAAATCTTCGGCAATATGTCCGAAAGAGCCGCCGACCTTCTTAAAGAAGAACTCCAATTTATGGGTCCCGTTCGCTTGAAAGAAGTTGAAACCGCGCAGGCTAAGATTGTTGACGTTATCAAACAGCTTGAAGAACAAGAAGAAATTACGATTAATATGAGAGGCTCCGAAGAGGTGTATGTCTGAGATAATAAAATTAAACATGAAAAAGAAGAAGTTCAGAGCCATTATTCCCGAAGAAGACATATCGAGCGGGTTCGATTCCTATTACGAGGAAAACTCGATTAAAAAAGAACTTGAACAAAAGTACGACAACGGCTTCAGCGACGGATATAACAAAGCAAAAGAAGACTTGGAAGAAACTTTCGTAAACCAGCTGGTGGAAAAATCGGAAAACTTCTACAAAATTCTTTCAACCTTCGAAGAAAAATTAATCGATTACGAAAAATCATTCGACAAACTTGTTCTCGCATTTACAAAAAGCGTTTCCAAGAAAGTTTTAAATAGAGAAGTTGAACTCCAAAGCCCTCTTGAAGATGTAATTCGCGAAGCCTCGGCAAAAGTGCTGGGCGCAAACGACGTAGTGATAAAATTAAATCCGGTTGATTATGAAGGCTTTGCCGAAAGCGAATATTCGAAAAGATTTGCCGGAAATTTTTCGCGCATCAAAATTGAAAGCGACGGCAAAATTGCAAAAGGCGGCTGCATCATAGAAACTGAAATAGGAAACGTTGACGCCAGAATGGAAACCCAAGTGGACGAAATAATTACGGCAGCCGAAATTAAACTGATACACGAAGAAGAATAATGACGCTGGTTGAAGAATATATTGAAAAATTTAACGATGCGATTGAAACCGTCGATCCGATAAAATTGAACGGAAAAGTAACCGACGTAATAGGATTGATTATTGAATCGATTGGACCGAATGTTTCGCTTGGAGAAGTTTGTCAAATTATCGACAACAGCGGGCGCGAAGTCTGCCGATCGGAAGTCGTCGGTTTCAGAAATGGCAAAGTCCTTTCAATTGCGCTCGGAGAGATAGAAAATATTTCCCCGCTTTGCGAGATTGTTTCCTCGGGAAAAAGTTTTAACGTGGGAGTCGGCGAAGGATATTTAGGTCGCGTAATCGACGGGTTCGGCGCTCCGATTGACGGCAAAGGCGAGATAGAAATTGAAGCGCGGAAAAACGTTTTCCGCGAGCCGCCTAACCCGATGCAGAGAAGAAGAATTTCGGAACCGCTCCAATCCGGCGTCCGCTCGATTGACGGATTGCTTACGGTCGGCAAAGGACAGCGCGTAGGCATATTCGCCGGAAGCGGCGTGGGCAAAAGCGTAATGCTCGGAATGATTGCAAGAAACACGAACGCCGACGTTAGCGTAATCGTCCTTGTAGGCGAGCGCGGAAGAGAAGTGCGGGAGTTTATTGAAAAAGATTTGGGCGAAGAAGGATTAAAACGCTCGGTAGTTATTGTGGCTACTTCGGACAAACCGGCTTTGATGAGAATTAAAGCGGCTTTCATCGGAACTACGATCGCCGAATATTTCCGCGATAAAGGAATGGACGTCGTTCTTATGATGGATTCCGTAACGCGCTTTGCGATGGCGCAAAGAGAAGTCGGGCTGACAATCGGCGAACCGCCTACAACTAAAGGCTATACGCCCTCGGTTTTTGCAATACTGCCCCGCTTGCTCGAAAGAGCCGGCACTGCGGAAAAGGGAACTATTACCGGCTTTTATTCCGTGCTTGTTGACGGCGACGATATGACCGAACCGATTGCCGACGCCGTGCGCTCTATTTTGGACGGACACTTTGTTCTTTCGCGTAAACTTGCAAACAAAGGGCAATTCCCGGCAATCGACCCGCTTCAAAGCGTCAGCCGCGTTATGCCCGATATAGTAAGCGAAGAGCGCCGCCAGCGCGCCGTACAGTTCAACGAAATATTATCGACATATTTTGAAGCCGAAGACTTAATAAACATCGGGGCGTATGTAAAAGGAAGCAACCCGCAAATTGATCACGCTCTTACAAAAATAAATGATTTCAGAAAATTTCTGAAGCAGGATATGAATGAAAAATCCTCTCTTTCGGAAGCCGCGCAAAGGCTCGAAGAGATTGTCGAACTGCCTTTAACGTAAAGGAAAAAATAATTGTCGAAGTTTAAGTATAAATACGAAGGAATTAAAAACGTAAAAGAAGCTTTCGAAAAAAAAGCGCAAAAGGAATTATCGGTTATTGATTTAACAATTAAACGGAAAGAAGATGAAATTGAACGGTTGCTTGCCGAAAAAAAAGAGCATAAATCAAAAATAACTTCAACGAAAAAAATGAAGGTTTCCGATCTGAAATTCGCCGATAATTTTCAAAAAGTTATCGAAGCGAAGATTAAAGAAAAAGAATCGGAAATCGTAGAATTAAAAAACAAACGGCTGCTGAAATTAAAAGAGCTTGAACAGAAATCTAAAGAAGCAAAGGTATTCAACAAACTTAAAGAAAAGCATTACAATGATTTTAAGATAACTGAAAACAGAAACGAGATGAAGGAAATAGACGGCGTGGCGACGAGAAAACATTCGATGAAGAGCTGAAGATGAAACCCGGACTTTTATACGGCATAATATTTTTCGTAGCGTTCATTTTGGTAACGGCGGGAATTTATTACTTGGCGGATACAAACCCGTCAATGTTATATATAAGCGCGCTTCATTCCAAACCCGCTCTTGCGGAAGACGGCGCTGAAGGAGATATCGCCGGCGCAAAGGGCGAAACTACAACCTATAGACGAATGCTGAAACTTCGCGGCAAAAACGACGACTCGGCAAATGAATATCGCGTAGAAACGGATACGCTTAACGGCGCGATTGTTAGAACGAGAGTGGAAATTAAACACGACACTCTTTACGTTGATAAATTGGTCAAGGATCCTTCCGTTGTCGATAGTTTGAAGAAAACGAAAGATAAAGTCGTTCTACTTGCTAAACAGAATAAAAGAAAAGACAGAAAGATCAAAGACTTGGAAAAAAGGATAATCCGGCAGAAAGACAGCTCTTATACGGCATGGCTTAAAGCAACCGTGAAATTATATGAATCGATGGATTCCAAACAAGCCGCTAAACTAATTCGGAATTTTTCCGATAGTGAGGCACGAGATTTGATTTATTCGATGAAGAAAAAGAAAGCGGCTGAAATCTTATCAAATCTCAGCGCTGAAAAAGTGACAATTTTAACGAGGTCTAAGTAATGGAATTTAATCCTCTGTTCTTTCAAAAAGGTTCCGATTTAGGCGGCGAACAAATCTTGGGAAAACCTCAAGGATTGAAAAACGCCGGTTATCTCTTTTCGGATTTGATGAAAGTACACTTGAACGAGACCACGGACGGGTTACTTGAAAATGTTCAACAATCGATTTTAGGAAACGATTTTCTAAATGTTGAAAGCGGCAACCAGACAACGCTGGGCGTTATTGATAATATTACGTTATCGCCGAATAACATCGATACGACAATCGGCGGCGTTCAAAAACTTTTGGCAAACGCCGGAAGCCTCGACGTCAACAATCTGATGAAACGACTACACGAACTGCTTAGCGCAGAAACCGGCGCAGACCAATCAAGTATTGACAAGCTGTTAAAGACAATTAAAAATGAACTCGATACTAAAGGAACGGTTGTTCTCTCATTTCCTTCCGCCGAGGGCGTTTCCCTTATTTCAATATCTGAAGAAAATAAAACGACAAGCGGCGTGAATGCGGACGCATCCGGTCCGACGCTTACAATCAACACAACCAAGATAAGTAGCGACGACCTTTCGGAATTAGAAGGAACTTTTTCTCAACAAGCAATTGAGGAATTAACTCCGAACGTCAATAATAAATACGGAAATATTCTTCTTCTCGGACTTCAGCCCGTGAAAACTTCGCAGGCGGCGGATCTTAATTTAGTAAACGCCGCGCTGCCCCAAGAACCTTCAACGGTTCAAAACAGCAATGGAATAAATTTAACCGGAGAAACCGCCGCGGCGCAAAACACTAATTTAACCGAAGCTCCGTTATTTACGAACGAGCCGGATATTTCTATCGGTCGGGCAGTAGGGAAAGAAGCGGCGCAGATTCACGATTTAAAAACGCTTCAATCAAAATTCAGTAACGAACTTGTTTCCGCAAAAGTTTCAGGCAGGGATGTTCAACAGAATATTTTAACTTCGGCTCCGAATGACAACAGCTCAAATATACTTTCTGCAATTAACGAAGCCGGCGGCGAAGAAGGAATTATCAAACAAACCGCAGCCGGCGGTCCGGCGGCTAATTCCGTTCCTTCTTCCGACAATAAACAGACAAAACCCGCGAACGTCAATAATACCGCTAATTTAACGCAGCCGACTTTAGAAATTGCGGTTGAAGAAACGGCAAATACATTGGCGGGAATTCCAAAAGGAAAAACGACCGTAGAAAGTAACGCTTTCTTACGGCAAACAATAAGCGCCGCGTCTTCGGGCGACGGCAAACAGATTGCGCAATCTATTCAACCGGAAGCGACAGGTCAAGAACCCGCAGCGGGAACGAGCGGTAAAAACATCGCGGTAAAAACAAGTTCGCAGCCGAACCAAACGATTGCAGCCGAACAAACCGCGACAAAAAAACCGCCGGCAGCCGGGAACGGCGGCAATCAGGCGCCTCAGACAAATAGCTCGCAAGAAGAGACCGGAAACGCCGCTCAAAATATAAACGCTTCCGATAAACAGACAGAGAACGCGCAAACGCAAATAAATACAAACAAAAAATCCGTCCCCGACTTAAATACTAAACCGTCTAACAATACTGAACGGACAACCGAAAGCGGCAGCTTGAACAAAAACAGCGACGCACAAAATAAAACGACGACGGAAAATCAAACGGCGGCAAACAATAAGTCCGCGGAAAAAGCTCCCGTTGAAAATAACGCCGCGCAGATTGCCGACAAATCGGAAAAGGAAACGTCTGAACAATCGCCGGTCAATAAT
>JAADIR010000271.1 GCA_013151245.1 Chlorobiota bacterium | reverse complement strand
AAAATTCTCATGATACAAATCTATCTATTTAAGGTTAAATCCGTCTTAAACAATTCTTAAGATTTCCTTAAGACTAAAGGATAATATTTTGGAATTAATGAGTCCAATTTAAAAGGTCGGTTCTATCATTGCGAAGCGTTTTTTACCGAAGCAATCTATTGATTCTAAGCTGAATTCAAAAGATTGCTTCTCCCGACTTCGTCGTGCTAGCAATGACAATCATCAATTATCGCGTTTTAGAACGAACTCAATTAATTTATTTTGATTTTCATTGAAAATACAATCGATTTTATTTTATATTTAGCGTACAATTTAATTTCCTTCGCCAATTTAATGTTTAAAAACTTATTTCAAAAATATCTTCCGGTTTTCTTTTTGACCGTTTCATTTGCCTTTGGACAAATTACGAAGGAAAAGATCGATTCGATTAACTCGCTCGATTATGAATATATTGTATCAAACATCTCGGAAACGAATCAATTATTTAAAAAGAATGTTAGAAACGCCGACAGCATCAATTATCTTTACGGAAAAGCAAAAGCGCTTTCAAATCTCGGACTGACAAATTATTTCCGCGGCAATTATGACGAAAGCACATCCAATTATCTCGAAGCGATGAAATATTTCGAACGGCTTAAGGAATATAAATTACTTGCCTATGCGATGGGAGAATTCGGTTATCAAATGAAATTAAGAAATCTCTCAAAAGCTTTTCAATATATGAAACAAGGAATAGACCTTGCCGTTGAACATAATTATAAGAACTTGCTGACGGGACTTTACAATAACATCGGCGTTCTTTACGAAATGAATAACCGGCTTGACAGCGCAAATTTCTATTACCAAAAATCGCTCGGTTTGGCTTACGAATTAAAGGATTCTTTAAGTATTCCGTACAGCTTAAACAGAATAGCCGGCGTCTATCTTGCAAAGGGAGATTACAATACCGCGTTAAATTATCTGTCTCAATCCGATGAAATAAGAAATAAAGAAAAAGGAAAATACGGACGCGCGGAAAATCTTTCATTCAGAGCCGATATTTTTGAAAAGATGGGAGAATTGGATTCCGCAATAGTTTATAATCTAAAATGTCTCGACTTAAGCAAAGGACTGAATTACACAAAACTTACTCAATATTCTTACGAAAGACTTTCCGTGATTTATGAACTGAAAAACGACTTTAAAAACGCCCTTTTATTCTTTAAAAAATCAACCGCAATTCAAGACAGCATAAACGCCACCGAAACAAATATTAGAATAGCCGATTTGGAATTGGATTACGAAACGGTAAAAAAAGACAAGCGGCTTGCCGAAAATAAGTTGAAAATTAGAAAACAAACTTCTCTGCTGATTCTTTTAAGCGGATTGGTTTTCTTTTCGCTGCTGCTCAGTTATTTCATTTACAGATATCAAAAAATTAAAAGAGCGAGGAAAGAAACGGAACTTGAACTTGCCGCGCAAATACAAAAATCCGAATTCGTCAAAAAGATGTCCGAGGAGAAACTCAGAATTTCCCGCGAACTTCACGACAATATCGGCGCGCAATTAACATTTTTGATCAGTTCGCTTGACAATCTTTCTTACGTATTGAAAGAAAATAATTTAATTGATAAACTGAAAAGCATAAGCCGTTTCGGAAGAGTTGCGCTCGACGAACTCCGCACGACAATTTGGGCAATGAAACATGAAGCAACCGGTCTGAAAGGATTGGAACTGAAACTGAACGATTTGAAGCGGCATATAACGTCGGCTAATCCCGAATTTCTGATTGAGATAACTAATGCCGTCGAAAAAAAAATCTTTTTGTCCTCCGCCCAAAATTTGAACTTGTATAGGATTGCTCAGGAAGCGATTCAGAATTCGCTTAAATACTCCGGCTGTAAAAGAATTGATATTTTATTTCAGGATACATCCGACGGTTTTGAGTTGATTATCAGCGACGACGGATGCGGTTTTAACGTTGAAGAAAACAAACGCGACGGCGGTAACGGTTTAAAGAATATGGAATTCCGCTGCGGCAAAGCGGGCGGTTCGTTTTCAATAGAAAGCGGGAATTCCGGAACTAAAATTTCATGCAAAATAAAAACCGTTTAGTGCAAATGCCTTATTGGATTACATATTGCGGCAATATAAATTATCGATGTGAATCAAAAAACATAATGGAAGAATTGTCATGAAAATCAGAGTCGCAATAGCGGAAGACAACGATTTACTCGCCGCATCGATTGAGGAGAAACTTTGCCTTTTTACCGACGATATAAATTTTAGATACAGAGCTTCGAACGGAAAAGATTTGTTAAGAAAATTAGAAGAAGACCATGTTGTCGATACGATTTTAATGGACATCGAGATGCCCGAGTTAGACGGTATTAAAGCGACGGAAGCGGTCGCTCAATCTTTTCCGAATATAAAAGTAATTATGCTCACCGTTTTTGACGACGAAGATAAAATTTTTAGAGCTATTCAAGCCGGAGCGAACGGTTATTTACTTAAAGACGAAACGCCGGATAAAATTCTTGACGGAATAAAAATGATAATGAACGGCGGAGCGCCGATGTCGCCCGGAATCGCATCCAAAGCGTTGGATATTCTGCGCAATCCGGAAAGAGCGACAGAAACGCCGGGAAAAGATTTTTCTCTTTCCAAACGCGAAAACGAAGTGCTGCTGCAATTAAGCCGCGGACTTGATTACAACAAAATTTCAGACAATCTTTTTATCTCGCCTTCCACAGTAAGAAAGCATATTGAAAATATTTATAAAAAGCTTCAAGTAAATAATAAAGTTCAGGCAATTCGGAAAGCATATAAACATAAGCTGCTCTAAACCGTCGGAAAAATTTTTAACAATATTATTCCCCAATATCCGTCAACGTTATTCAGGCTTGTTCCCATTGACGAAGCCTGCCTTGTCGGCAGACAAGTAATCTGTTGAACGGAGACTAAAGTTAACTGATTGTTCGCGGAATTCCTTTGGAACTTCTTCCTATAAAGTCGGAATCGCAATGACAACTTTACGGAATCCGAAAACTGCTTTGATTTCAGTATATACGACATAAGTAAAGATTATAACTAACGATTTAAAACAATAAATCTGTTTTGCGAAGCCCCCTATTCCAAATACGATAAATGTCTTATTGATTAGCCGCCGTTCATAAAGTATTTTGCTTTTGCAAATTAAACCGATTTATCACTCTTGAAAGCAAGCGGTAAATAGCGATCAAGAGTGATTTTTTTTTAACAAAGAATGGAGTTACAATGAACTATATAAAATCCGGTTTGCTATTAATAGTTATGATTGTTTTTTTAGTATCATGCTCAAAAGATTCCGGCACGGAGCCTACGGACGAAGGCAATAATACGACAACAAACGCAAGCGGACAACCGACGCCGACTTTCTCAAACGGCGTAACGCCCGATGGAATGATGGCGACTATTCAATACGCTTTTGACGCCGGCGTACCGGGAATTCCTCCGGTTGAATTGGCAATGGGTTACGCTCAATTCGGAGCTATGGTAAACGCGGGCGACGTAATTGTAAACGAAAATCAATTATCAGCCTCGGCTTCATCCGGGCAAACCTTTTATATAAAGCCGGGAATCGGTTCTATTGAAAGCTTATCCAACGTGTTTTTCAACGGATCAACGCACAGTTGGACGGTTTCCGGCAGCGGAGATATTCCGGCGCTAAGCGGCGATATTCAAAGCGTCAACTCTTTTAACGTTACCTCTCCGGCAAACAATTCAACCGTTTCGAAATCCCAAAATTTAAAAGTAACTTGGAGCGGCGCAAATAATTCGGACGAAAAAATGATGATCGTATTAGTTTCAGTTGATAACTCAAACGTTGTTTCAAGCGAGCAGGATTTAACGAACAACGGATCATATACAATCGACGCTTCAAAACTCTCTTCCGTAAGCGGACAAGCATTGCTGCAAGTCTTGAAATACAGATATAAAACGTTGGAGGCAAACGGAAAAAGTTTTTATTTATTAACAGAGGTTGTTAGAAGTTTGACTTTAACCGTTCAATAATAAAATTGTAGTGAAGAAGTAAATATCCGCCGTCGGGAATTCCTCTCGACGGCATTTTTATTTTAAATTGCCAACTTAAAATTCAGTTCTCTTTTTTCCGACAGGCAATAATTATAACATAAAAAAAGACGCGTCCGAAAAAGACGCGCCTTAGTAAAAATATCTCAAAGAAATAATTCCGATTCGAAAATCAGAACAAATTTATTTAAGCAGAAGCATCTTTTTAACGTCGGTAAATTTATCCGTCTGTAATCTGTAAATATAAATGCCGCTGTTCAATTTCGAAGCGTCGAAAATTTTCCGATAACTTCCCGCCGCTTGATAAGCGTCAACAAGGGAAATAACCTCTTCGCCAAGTATATTAAATATTTTTAAGCTCACGAAAGAACCTTCGGGAATTGTGTATCGAATTTCCGTACTTGGGTTGAACGGATTCGGGAAATTCTGATACAGTTTATATCTGCCCGGTTCGCTTTCCTCGAAAAACGAGGAAACCGTGTCCGGTCTGATAGAAAAGAGTTCCGAATAATCAAAAATAGTATCGTCGTCGGGATGCTGAGCGTAGAGCATACAACTATCCAAAGATCTGTTTGGAACTTGCCACGTGTAAACGCCGGGTTCCGCGGGAGCGCCGGAAGTAATTTGCTGCCAAACCGTTCCGCCGTTTGAAGAAAAGCGAATAAGAATATTATCTATTCCGCCGCTTTCCCACTGAATGTCGTAATATGAATAACCGGTCAGCGTATCCCCGAGAGCGGGTTTAGTAAATTCAATGTAAGGCGTAATCCAAAATACGGAATTGCTTTCGTCCGATACGGCGGTATTGGTAACCGACGTAAGACGAATCTTTGCGGTTGTACTCGGAACATTCGGAACAACCCAAGGATAGCTGCCGTCTGCAGCATTTACGCTGTCTGCAATCAAAGTCCAATTGTTGCCTGCAGGAGTGTATTCAATTTTCACCAAATCAACGCCGCTGCTGTTCCACGCAATGTTAACGTCGTCGCCAATTCCCAAATGCTCGCCGCCGTTCGGAAAAACAACCGAAATAAAATCAACCACTTTAATTTTAAATCTCCAGCTAATTCCGTAGTTTTGGCTATCGTCCACATCGGCAATTCTAATTCTGCAATTATTCGAAACATGATTAGGCACTTCCCAGGAATACCTCTGCTGACCTACCGGAATATTCGTCGCAATAAACGTCCATATATTCCCGTCGTCCACGCTATAACTTAGTTTCACTTTATTTATTGAAATATCTCCGGGCGTGTCTCCGGAATCAATACTCCACGTAATATCTTCCACCGAACCGACAATCCATTCATCGCCTTGATCAGGCTTAGTAACCAGGATTCTGTCTTTTGTTTGGAATCGCCAAATCGGGCAGTTCACCGATTCGCCGTTGCCGTTATAAGGAATAACCTGCCAATAATAAGTGGTTCCGTAGTTCAAGGAGTCGGAAGAGTATCCGTAAATATTTACATTGCCGAGGTCTTCGCCGTTTACCACATTAGTTGGCTGATCAACTCCGCCGCCGTCGGAGCCGAAATAAAGTTTGTATCCGTCCGTCCGTTCGGTAACCGCCCATTTCAAGTTCCCCAATCTGGTGATTTTAATCGACGAATCGGGAGGAGTGATCGGAGTTGAGCATGGCGGGGCGTTCGGGTTTGCCCGAATTGTAAATTCCCAGATATCGCAGCCCAAAGCGTTTCCGGCTTCATTATACGGAGATATTTTCCAATAATATTTCGTTGAATAATTTAGATGCTGAAACGGATATTGCTGCGCATTCCCCAAATCCACGCTGTCCGCAACGTTTGTAGGATCATTTACTCCTCCGCCGTTTGTCCCAAGCCAAATAATATATCCTTTTGCGCCGACGGATTTATTCCACCGCAGATAGCCGCTTTCTATCACGTTCTGCGCTGAATCCGCAGGAGCTACAACGGTTGTGCATAAAGGCGGCGTATCTTCCGGAAGCGTTGTAAAATACCAGTTTACGCATCCGGTTGCATCGCCGTTGCTGTTATATGGGACAATTTTCCAAGTATATGTTTGTCCCCTCTGCAAGCCGGAGTAATTGTATGAAAAAACATAACCGATATCCGTTCCGAACTCAACTGTGTCGGGATCGGCAAAACCTCCGCCGTCTGTGTAAAACCATATTTTAAATCCCGTAGATCCGAAAGACGGGTCCCACGCTAAAGTTCCGTCAACCGAAACCGAATCTTCGCCAACTTCCGGCGCGACAACGTTTGAACATCCCGGAGGATGCGGGTCGCCTTCCGTCGTAAATTCCCAAATATCGCATCCCGCGGCGTCTCCTTCGGCATTGTAGGGAACGACTTTCCAGAAATATTTTATGCCGTAAAGTAAGTTTTTCAATGTAGCGTAGTTGTAAGTCGTATCCGTTCCCAAATCTGTTCCGTTTTCGATATTTGTCGGGTCTGTTGTTCCGTTCCCGTCGTAACCGAACCAAAGTTTGTATCCCGTCGCTCCGTCAACCGTATTCCAGACAAGACTATCTGCAATGGAAACATCCGTTGCGCTGTCGGCAGGCTGAACGGGAGTAGTACAATTCGGCCAAGCGGGATTTGGAACAGTTTTAAAACTCCATATATCGCATCCTATTGCATCGCCGTTATTGTTGTAGGGAATAATCTTCCAATAATAATCTGAGTAATAATCCAAAGTATCCGCGCTGTACGAGAAGAAAAGAGAATCAAGCCGGTCAACGCCGTCTGCAATGTTCGTCGGGTCTGTTGCGCCGCCGCCGTCGCTGCCGAACCATATTTTATATCCGACGGCTCTATCAACCGGAGCCCACTTTAATGTGTCGGCTCGTAAAACGTCAACCGCCCCGTTAACAGGTTGGATGGGAGTTGAACAATCGGGCGGATTCGGATTTTCCATTGTCGTGAATTCCCAAATCTCGCATCCGGTCGCATCGCCTCCGTCATTATACGGAGCTATTTTCCAATAATAAGTTGTGCTGTATTGTAATGCCGCAGAAGCCAAATCATAAAGAGTATCGGCGACGATTGTTCCGTTTTCAATGTTTGTCGGATCAGTTGTACCGCCGCCGTCGGTTCCAAACCATATTTTATATCCGGTTGCATCTTCTGCTGAGTTCCATATTAAAGTATCTGTTAAAGCAACATTCACCGCTAAATCTGCCGGCGAAATAAGCGTAGCGCAATTTGGCGGAGGCGGAGGCGCGATAGTAGTAAACGACCAAATCTCGCATCCAATCGCGTCGCCGGAATTATTATATGGGACAACTTTCCAATAATATATGGTTAAATAATCGAGCGGCGTAATAGAATAATCGTATGTCGTATCGGTAATAACGACTCCATCTAAAAGATTGGTCGGGTCTGCAATTCCCGCGCCGTCGCTGCCGAAATAAACTTTGTAACCTGTAGCTCCTTCAGCAAAGTTCCATGTGAGAAATCCGGTTCGAGGAACGTTAGTGGACAAATCCAAAGGATCGACCGGATTTGAGCACAATGGAGCCGGTTCTAATTCCGTGACGAAAGACCATATATCGCAGCCCGCGGCGTCGCCGTTTGCGTCGTATGGGACAACTTTCCAATAATAAGAAGCGGAGTAATTAAGCGGCGTTGCCGAGTAATCATAGGTTGTATCGGTTGTTGTAAACCCGTTTTCAATATCTGTCGGATCGGTAGTTCCGCCGCCGTCGCTGCCGAAATAAATTTTATATCCAGTCGCTCCCGCAACCGCGTTCCATATAAGCTGTCCGTCGATCGCAACATTAGTAGCGGTATTAGCCGGCTGAACCGGCGTTGAGCAAGTAGGCTGCGCGAAAAGCGCAGAATTTAATAAAAGGGATAATGAAAAAAATATGAAAACCGTAACCGTCGTTTTGCGCATTTTTTACCTCAAAATTCTTAGTATCTATTATAAAACTATTTTTCTGGAATTCAGAAAGAAATTAAGTGGTAATATATAATTTTTTTAAAATATAAGTTGCAGAAAAAGGCAAATGATAATAAAATATCGGAAGTTTATTTTATTGGCGCAGTTTTAATATCAGCGGTAAAAATAATTAAATGTTATTAACTCACGTTACGCGAGTTGTAATCAACCGTCATTGCGAGGAGGAGTCCGGCGGCAGCCGGACAACGACGCGGCAA
>JAADIR010000008.1 GCA_013151245.1 Chlorobiota bacterium | reverse complement strand
TCCGAATATGTTGAGCTGACGATAGAATAATTTCCAATAATTAAGTTATAACCGATGCTTGTGTGGTTTAAATACCAATTTGTACTACCGCCTCCGGCGTCAAAAATTCTCATAGAGCTTGATGTATTATCAAAGTAAACCCAAGTTTCAATTGTTCCATTATCAGGTAAAGCAACAGAATTTGTTATATACTCGTTTATTCCGCTAAATTTTAACGTATTTAAAAGCTCATATAAAGAATAAAACTCCTTTTCGTCACCATAACCTGTTCCAGCGGCATTTGTTGCATATGAGCGGATATAATATTTTGTGTTCCTTTGCAAACCGGTAATGCCGCTTTGATATGCACCTTCGCCTGTTCCATCATCGGTAAAAGAATCTGCTGTAGTAGGAGTTGGATTTGTACTCCAGCATACGCCGCGAGCGGTAACGGCGTCGCCGTTATCCGAAGTTACGTTACCGCCGGATGTCGCGGTTGTAACAGCAATATTAGTAGCTGCATCAGTTGTTACGGAGGGAATATCGTCGGTTGTAAAACTTTCCTGATTACCATAACCTGTTCCATGTGAATTTGTTGCATAAGCTCGAACATAATAGAGTGTACCTAGCGTTAGTCCGGTAATTGATGATGTAAAAGTTCCTGTTCCGGCTCCGTTTTCTGTTTTGGAATTAGCTGTTGTGGGATTTTCACTTGTACTCCAGCAAACTCCCCGCACAGTTACTGCAAAATCATTATCCGAAGTTACGTTACCGCCGGATGTCGCGGTTGTAACAGCAATATTAGTAGCTGCATCGGTTGTTACAGAGGGAACAGCATCGGTAGTAAAACTTTTCTGAGCGCCATAACTTGTTCCAATAGAATTTGTTGCATAAGCTCGAACATAATAAGTTGTATTGTGCAGCAATCCTGTTAATGAAGACTGGAATGTTCCTTCTCCCGTTCCATCTGTTGTTTTGGTGTTTGCGGTTGTCGGATTCTGATTTGTGCTCCAGCAAACTCCGCGAGCGGTAACGGCGTCGCCGTTATCCGAAGTTACATTCCCGCCGCAATCAGCGCTATTGTTGCCAATGTTGGAAACATCGTCTGTTGTAACTGTTGGAATATCATCGGTAGTAAATGATTTTTCAGCGCCGTAAGTAGTTGTTCCATTATTTGTGCAGTAACCCCGTACGTAATAAGTTGTGGCTTGTGATAAACCGGTAATACTTGTAGAAAAATCCCCAATTCCAATTGCTTCATTTGAATGTGAACCTGAAGTTGTCGGACTTGTACTTGTACCCCAACAAAGACCGCGTGCGGTCATTGTGCTTGTACCATCAAGAATAGTACTACCGCCGCAATCGGCTGACGATGTACTGATATTTGACGCATCATCTGTTGTAATATTCAGTTTTGCTTCCCAATGGTTAATATTACCATCATATTCACCAATAAGTAAATCAAGTAAGTTATCTCCATCTAAATCAGTAAAAAATGGCGATAAATAAGTATCAATTGACTGTGACAATAGTGTATTATCAACAAGGTTGAATGAAGTGGAATTTTGACTGGACTGAATATAATAAATCAAATTTCTTTGATCTCTATCTCTAATCACCAAATCTAAAATTCCATCATTATAAAAATCCGTAAACGTTGGATTAACTTCTGACGCACTTCCTAAATTTATATTGCTGAATTTTTTTGTACGAAGATTAAATGTGTAAGAATCGGCGGCGTCTTGTTCATAATGTGATATAGTGCCATTATAAGTGCCTACTAACAAATCTAAAAGACCATCGCCATCCAAATCAGTCACAGTTGGATGATTTCTGCCTCCGCCTATGTCAACAAAACTGGTTGTTATTAAATCAAAGCTAAATGCGTTTACAGCAGTTTGTTCATAATGATTGATACCGTCTCCATCATCGCCTATTAGCAGATCCAACTTTCCATCATTATCAATATCAATTAAAAATGGCGCGGCTTCAACACCTACATCAATATTTACGCCGGCGCTAGTCTGAAGACGAGCCGGCACAGTAGCTGTAAACGTTGTGGAGTTCTCAGAATCTTGTTCATAATGCCACATGTATCCGTTAGAAAATCCAACTATTAAATCTAATAAACCATCTCCGTCAATATCTGCAATATTAGGGACAGAATTAGCTCCATGATCAATTGAATTAAAATTTGAAGTCCTTTTAACAAACTCTCTTGTTTGCGCCTGCATTACCGTAGTAAAAATTAAAAGGAAATTAATAAGAATAATTTTTGCCGAATTTGATAATAATCTTTTCATGATTTCGTCCTATTTGTTATTAACAATCCGGCGGAAAGAACCGGATTGCCCGATAATTTTATTTAACGAGTAATAATTTTTTACTCGAAACAAACCGACCGCTTACTAATCTATAAATGTAAATTCCGCTTGGAAAATTGCTTGCGTTAAAATCAACTTCGTATATTCCCGGTTTTTGATTTTCATTTACTAAAGTTGCTACTTCACGTCCGAGAATATCGTATATTTTTAGGATTACCAGTTGAGACGCAATATCTTGCGTCTCTAGCGAAGGGATTGCATATTTTATTGTCGTAGTCGGATTTCCGCCGGACCCTTTGAAAAACGGATTCGGGTAATTTTGAAACAATTCAAATTTTGTCGGCATGTCTATTTCGACTTCAATCCCGAATTTATTCGGGAAATATTCAAGCGAACCGTCGGTATCAATTTGTTTTAATCTGTATCGTATCATTCCGCTTAAATTGTCTTTATCCGTAAATGAATATTCTTTCGGAGAATTGCTGTTGCCATGTCCTTGAACAAAACTTATTTTGTTCCATTCGTCCTGACGGGGCATAGTCCCGACGAGTCGGGACGAAGCCCGTTCAACCTCAAACCCATAATTGTCAACCTCGGTAGCCGTTTGCCAATGTAATTCCACATTGCCGTTATTTTCATAAGCGGTAAAAGAAGTCAATTCAACAGGCAATGGAACATAATTATTTGACAAAACTTCATTGCTAAGCGCACTTTTTAGCGAACCGTTCGAAATCGTTAAGTCGCTGTTTTGCACTATTTCGCCTTGAACGCTGCCGGATGCGCCGGACGCAACGTCGCACGTTAAAAAATAGTATGTTTGACTTTTTCCGATCTCGCTTGCAAATCCGTTAAAGGAAACGGCGTTACCGTCGCCCGGATCCGCCGGAACCGCGATTCCTCTAAGCGTATCGGCGCCGGCGTCAAAAGCGTTGTCGTTCGAAGACCAGAATTTGAAATTGCTCAATCCCGTTCGAGTTCCGTTCAATTTTATTGACGCGCCGGTTAAATTTACTTTGTTTATATTTTCTTCGAGTTTGAATCGTCCGATTACTTGGTTTGAATTTCCCGCGGCAACCGACGGCGTAAACGCCGAACCGTCGGTGAATACAACCCCGCCTAAAATTGTGCCGACTGAGTTAACGGTAAATTGCCACGGTCCAGTAGCGCTGACTGTGCTTCCTCTGACAACGAAAAAATAATATTTATTTGCACTTAACGTAAAGCTTTTGGTAGAATTATAATTTATTGTTGCTATATATGAACTCGCGCTAAAATCATAATAGCTTGAATTGCCGTAACATTGCAAATAGGCGTCGTTTCCCGCTCCTGCATTGTCAAGTGTAATAGATATCGTTCCGCTCGAACCGAATGGAATATACCAAATATCATCATCCCCTTGAGGAAGATTAGTTCCTTGATAAACTCCCGTTCCGGTTATGTATTTAATGCCGGATTGATTGACATAATTATTAGATTCCGATTCCGTAGTTTGAGCGAAAGAATGGATTGAAAAAACGACAACTAATAAAATTGTATAAATATATTTCATTTTTATTTTCCCATATAAGTTTTATTTTTAAAACCTTGCGAAACCGCTCCGACTTCGCTTCCCCAGCCGAAAAAGAGAGCCGGAAACGATTTCGACAAGCGAAGATTATGAATTATCCATACGGTAATTCTTGCTCTTCCAATTTTTCGCGAATTAACAGGAGATTATCTTTCATAAAATATAGTTCCACTCCTATGTTTTTAGCCGCGGCGCGGAAAGCTTCGTAATCGTAAGAGGTAACGAACGCTATATTTTGAGCCGGATCGATTTCTTTTATTCTTTGAGCCGCAATTAAGCCGTTCATTCCTTTCATTTTAATATCCATCAAAATCCAATCGGGGTTAAAATCATTTAAACTCAACAGCGCGGCTTCTCCGTTTTTGCATTCAATAATTTGGTCGTTTTTATCCGTAACATTTTCAATAATCGCTTTGCGCATCAGTTCGTTGTCGTCAACAATCATAAATTTCATCTAACTTTTCCTCATGAACTTATAGCAAAAGATAATTAAGGGGAGAGTTTTATGAATGAGTAGAACTACTCATTTTTAAAAGAAAGTATAATAGAGTGTCTTGAAATAATTTGAGGATGAAAATTCAGGTTAATTCGAAGCGGTTTATTCTTATTAAAAAAACTCGCGGTTTTGAATTGCAAACCGGATTAAACTATGCGTTCCGCGCAAGTTGAGTTTTTCGGAAATATGCGCTCGATGATTTTCAACCGTTCTTTTGCTTATTGAAAGCAGTTCCGCAATCTCTCCGTTTGTTTTCCAATCGCCTACCAGTTTCACTATTTTCTTTTCAGCTTCGGTAAGCGTGTTGATTGAAAAAATCAACGCTTTATGCTCGTATTCTTTTTTATGAACGCTATCAATTTCGTTTCGCAGATTTACACTTACAAACACTCCTCCGGCAAACACTTCTTTAACCGCGGGGATTAATTCATCGACCGCGTTTCCTTTCAACAAATATCCTTTTGCGCCGAACGAAACAGCTTGATAGAAGTAGTTCAAGTTTTCATACATTGTAAGTAAAATAATTTTCGCGTTATTTTGTCCGCCGGCTAATTCCGATAGAACGTCGAGCCCGCTTTTGACGGGCATACGCAAATCAACAATCGCCACGTCCGGTTTTTGTTCAAGAATCAGCTTAATAGCTTCTTCGCCGTTTGAGCACTCGGAAATTACGCACTCGATTTTAGCGAGCGTTTGTTTAATGCCTTCGCGATAAAGCGGATGGTCGTCCGCTATAAGTATTTTAATTTTTTCATTCATAAATTTTCCGCGGTTACTTGGAATTTCATTTTAATCGCGGTTCCTTTTTCGGGTTGAGATTCAATTGCGAAACTACCGCCAAGCATATTAACTCTTTCTTCCATGCCTTTTATTCCCATGCGCGGACGGTCAACTTGATTGAACAAAACCGATTTATCGAAACCGATTCCGTCGTCAATAATTGACAAAATAAGCTCTCCGTTTTTAATGTCGCTTTTTAATATAACCTTGTTCGCTTCGGAATGTTTTAAAACGTTGTTCAGCGCTTCTTGAAATATTCTGAAAATATTAATCTTTTCATCTTCGCGAAAATATTTATCAAGCGAAAACAAGTTGTTTGTAATTTTCAACTCCGATGAAAACGATATTCTCTCCGCCATAGCCTCTATTGCTTTTGTCAGCCCAAGTTGTTCAAGTTCGCTTGGGTGCAGCAGATGAGAAATATTGCTGATTTTTTTTATCGTTTCGTCAATTATTTTAACGACGTCGCTAAAGTTTTCTTTAAAAGAATCGTCTCTTTTCGAGAGCATTAGTTTGTTTTTCACTACAAGTAAATTTTGTCCCAAGTCGTCGTGCAGTTCGCTTGAAATAGATTTCCGTTCTTCTTCCTGACTGTTGATTAATTTGTTTGTCAAACCGCGCTGAATGGTTTTTTCTTTTTTAAGTCTCGAAACGCGCGAGTGAAAAAGGGAGAATATTATACCGAATAAAATAATTCCCGCCGAAATTTTGAAAAGCCAAGTATCCCAAAACGCCGGAATAATAGTTATCTTAAGCGACGTTTCTTTTGGCGACCAAATCCCGTCGCTGTTAGAAGCGTTTATTATCAACGTATAATCGCCGGGATCGATGTTTGTAAATTGCGCGCTTCTGTCGTGCGCTCCCGCGTAAATCCATTCTTCTCCAAAGCCTTCCAACTTATATCTGTATTTAACTCTTTCGGGGTCGGTAAAATCGGACGACGCGAAACCAAACGAAAAAATACGGTCTTTGTAAGAAAGCTCCAATTCGTTTGCATAGCCGAGACTTTGGGCGAGCGGAAAAGTTTTGTTGTTTTTCTTAAAACTAGTCAACAGCAAATCCGGTTTAAAAGAGCTAAGTTTAATTTCCGACGGACGAAAATATGTAAACCCTTTAATTCCGCCGAAGAACATGGTTCCGTCCGGCGCTTTGTAATATGCGACCGTGTTGAATTCATTCGACTGCAAACCGTAGCTTTCGTCGAAATTAATAATCTTGTTTGTAAGCGGATTAAATTTAGTCAGTCCTCTGTTATCGCTGAGCCAAAGGTTTCCTTCGTCGTCTTTTAGTATTCCGTAAATATAATCGTTTGCCAAACCGTCGCTTGCGGTAAAAACTTTAAAACCGTTTTCTCGGGGCGGATATTTGTTCAATCCGTTTTCCGTTCCGACCCAAACGTTTCCGTTATTGTCTTCGCAGAAAACGTTTACTCTGTCGGCGCTGAGGGAGTTCGACTTTCCGTCCGCCCGTAAATTTGCAAACGTTTTTTTAGCGGGATCAAAAATTGAGATTCCATCCCTGTCGCTGCCAATCCAAATTCTACCTTTGCCGTCTTCGAAAAGCGCTTTGTATTTTCTGTTAACGATACCGTTGGAATTTTCTTTGTAAAAATATTCGTCGAAGCGGTCGGTTAACGGATCGTAAACAAGCAGGTTTAAATCGGTAGCAATATAAAGTTTTCGGTCGGACGACAGTAAAAATTTATATACCTCGGTAAACGGTTTGACGAAGTTAAAAATTTCACGCACATCTTTTCTTTTGCCGGTTTTTACGTTGTATTTGTAAAGTCCGCGCCCCTCGGTTCCTATCCAAAACATATCCTCTTTAATCGGGTCTTGAATTATCGCGTAAACCGGGCTGCCCGAAAATAGTCTGATTTGTTTCCAATTGGATATTTCGCCCGAATTAAAATCCGCAACGCTTATTCCCTTATGCCCGCCGATCCATAATCTATTTGATTTATCTATGAAAATCGCTCTGATACTTTCTACGGTAAAGTTTGAATTGCGCAGCGCTTTTCTTGTAACTGTGCGAAAGTTTTTAATTTTCGGAACCATTTTAAAGATTCCGTTCCCGTCCGTGCCTATCCATAAAACGCCGGAATCGTCAATAATAACACAATTAGGACGTCCGTTTTTTTCGCTGGTCCAAATTTTGGAAGCTCCATTGCTCTCTAAATCATATTCAAAGACGCCTCCTTGTCCGAAAGTTAAGATCTTTCCGTTCGGCAGCCGCTTAATTCCCGATACAAAAGAAGAATATCCTAGTTTTTGCGGGTCTAATTGAAAAACTTCCAACGTATTTTGATTTACGACGAACAACCCCGAACCGTAAGTTGAAACCAACATTTTATCGGGCGCTATTTCAATAACGTCGGTTGTAAATAAATATTCTTCCGTCGGATATTTTATTCTTTTCAGTTTTTGTTTGCTTGCGTTATATTGGAACAAACCTGTATTCCGCGTACAAATCCAAAAATTATTTTTCGAATCCTTCTTGATGCAAGTAATATAATTATCGGCAATATCTTTTAGCGGAAGTTCGGTCTTCGAGTAATCTACAAATCTATTGCTTTGCAGCGAAAGGGAATAAATTCCTTTTCGCGTTCCGATCCACAATAATGTATCGTCAATAAACAAACTAATTACATGTTTATTCTTAAGAGTTTCTTTTAATTTTACCGGAAGCGCGTTTTGTTCAAATTTATCGGTTCGTAAATTATATTTTGATAATCCTCTGCCGGTTCCAATCCATAAAATATTATTTTTATCTTCGATTAAACTTTTCACAACGTTTCCGCTAAGCGAATTGCCGTTTCGTATATCGTTTTTAAAAACTTTGAATTCGTATCCGTCGTAACGGTTTAAGCCGTCGTTCGTTCCGAACCAGATGAATCCTTTTTGATCTTGCAGAATTGTGTAGATAAGATTTTGAGACAGTCCGTTTTCAATTGTTAGCGGTTTATCAATCCGGAGAAATTGGGAAAGCAATGTTTCGGGAATAACTATTATTAGAAATAGTAAAATGTGTTTTACTGTTGTTTTCAAAGTTGTTCCTTTAATAATAG
>JAADIR010000090.1 GCA_013151245.1 Chlorobiota bacterium | reverse complement strand
ACATACAAACTAGAATTACTTAAAAACGATAATACAAATTGGGCTGACGCTGCAGTTTTAAAAGGTTTGACTGATCCTTATGCGGTTGTCTCCAATCTGGAAGTTGGCAAGTATTATAAATGGCGCGTTAGTTCAAGCGTTGACGGAGATTATCTGACGGCTCCCAGCTTTGGAATTTTCAAAGTGGATGATAATGCAGTAACCGCAATTGATGATGAAGATGGAATAATTCCTGAATCATTCCGGGTTTCACAGAATTATCCCAATCCATTCAACCCCAGTACGGTTATTAAATATGGAATTCCGGAAGCGTCTTTTGTAACGATTAAGATTTACAATATTCTCGGCAGCGAAATAGCAACTTTAGTAAATACTGAATTGAACGCGGGAATTCATCAAGCCGTTTGGAACGGACGCGATAATCTTGGAAATAAAGTATCCAGTGGAACTTATATTTTAAGAGTAACCGCGGGAAATAACTCAGCGACAAAGAAAATGCTTCTCTTGAAATAATCTTATCGGCGCAGGCTTTCGGGTCTGCGCCTTTTCTTTTTTGATCAATAATTTCTATTCTTTCTTCTGTTTTTATTATTACGCTTTGGGAATAATGAAAAAGAATTCGCTTCCTTCCTCTGAACTCTCGGAGATCACGCCATATTTTCCTTTATGAAGTTCAATGATTCGCTTTACAATGGCTAAGCCCAATCCGGAAGAACTTTCGTTTCCCGTCGGACGGGCGGATAATTTTTGAAATTTTCCGAACAAGTTTTTCTTATCTTCCTCAGTAATTCCCGGACCCTTATCTGTAACGCTGAAATATATTCGATCTCTTTCGGATTGAATTTTTACTTTTATTTCCCCGCCGATTGGAGAATATTTTATTGCATTACTTAAATAGTTTTCAATTGCCAGAAAAAGCTTTTCGTAATCGGCTGAAATGAGAAATTTGCCGTCGGCGTTTTTGTCAAAAAGAATAGTTTGATTTTTGTCTTTCGCAACATTCAAGTTTCTGGTTATTACTTTTTGAACAAGGTCGTTAAGATCAAACTCGCTCAAAGCTAATTTGAATTCAAGGTCTTCAACTTCGCTGTGGTGCAGAATTTCTTCAATTCCGTCTAAAGCTTCGTTGGACGCTTTAATAATTATATCGCTAAGTTCCTTTTGAACGCTTTCATCGACGCTTTCTTCATTTATTAAATTTGCCGAACTACGAATAACGCCGATAGGATTTTTAAGATTATGCGAAATTATACGGAACATTTCCGTTTTATCTCGGTTCAGTTTTTCCGCAAGTTTTCTGTGACGTTTTTCATCTTCTTTCGCTATTTCAAGCTCATTCAATACGTCTTCTTTTTTAATAATTTCAGCTTGCAGTTCTTTGGTTCTTTGTTTTACTATTTTCACCAAATGCTGCGACATTCTTCTCTGAATATTCATATAAATCAACGCGACGCCGACCACTAAAAGCATGAACAAAAAAACTACCAATATTTTAAAGACAGCAAGTTGATAAAATTTCGGTTCCACGATAAAACGCAGTTCTTTACTGCTAGTTCCCCAGGAGCTTAAACTTTTTCTTGCTTTTACTTTGAATATATATTCCCCCGGCGGAATCGATTTTAACACAATATATTTTTCATTCGTTGGACGGCTCCAACCTTCATCTAAACCTTCAATTTTATATTTAAATTGCACTCCCCCGCCCAATAAGTTGATTGCCGTAAATTTAATTTCTATATCTCCAAATCCCGCCTTAACAATAATTTCTTTGTTCGTCTGACAAGCTTTCCCATCCACTAAAAAATCGTCAATATAAACGTTTGGCTGTTTCCCTTCCAAACTGATGTTGTTAATATCTACGGCTACTATTCCCTCGAGAGTCGGCAGCAATAATGTTCCGTCTTCCAAGTATAAATGAGCCGGTTGAAATCCGCCGTTAAATTCATTATTCGGGAAACCAAGTTTTTTTGTAAATACTTTCGAAGATATTTTAGATGAATTGTCTTTAACGAAAGATAGAATATCCTTCTTTTTTACGATAAAGATCCCATGATTGCTTGTCATCCAAAAATTATGTCTGAAATCTTCAAAAATAGTGTGAATCGTATTATCAAATAAACCGTTTTTCATTTTTATATTTTGGAATTTGCCGGAATCATAAACGAACAAACCGTAACCATACGTTCCTACAAACATTCTGTTGTTTTCATCAAAATAAATTGGTCTAACCGGCGTTTCCGTCCCGCCATCCAACAAGGTTACAGCCTCGAAATCAGCGCCGTTGTATTTATATAACCCCTTTTTGCCGCCTAACCAAAGTATGCCGTTTTTATCCTTGACAATAGTATTAAACCAGCTGTTCTCAGGAAAATTCTTTGATTTAAATATAAATGCGGAATCATTTTTTATAATATAAAGACCGTAAACGCCGGCTGCCCAAAGACTGTCGCCGTCTTCCATAAATGTAAGAGCTGAAACCGATCCGGGCAAACTAACGCTCTTATTTGAATTCGGATCAAATTTATAAATTCCATAATTATACGTGCCAAAATATTTTGTTCCGTTTTCCTTCTCAAAAATTGACCAAACGCAGCCTTGATTCAATGAACCGGAACCGTCAAAATAATAGTTAATTCCTGAATCTGTTATTTCCGCAACTCCTCCGCAATTTGCTCCAACCCAAATTGAACCGTCCCGAGCTTGATAAATTTGACTTATGATGTCGTTAAAATATCCGTTAAAAAGAGATATTCCGTAGAAATATCTCTCAGATAACTTGAACAATCCTTTCGTGCCGGTACCAATCCAAATATTTCCGGAATTATCTTCAAAAAACGAAGTAACATATCCTTTGTTCAAGTCCTCTTGATTAAACTTTACCTCAATATTGCCCGACAGTATTACATAAAGACCGAAATTAATACTGCCCCACCAAATATTCTTGTTTTTATCAATAAGTAATTTTTCATAGCTGTTTAATTCTCTCTTTTTCGACAACACTTTGACTATTTTATGCGTTTTAAGAGAAAACAATTTTAACTGATTGACTTCGGCAATCAATATTTCGCTTTCAGAAAACGGGCGCAATACGACGGGCGAAAAAGTTTTCGATAAATTTATAACATTACCTGAAGAATCTGTTTGGAAAATACCTTCGCCGGTTGAAAAAATAACTTTATTATTATTCATTATAAGCAGATCGTTAAACATGATATATTTTTTAGGCGCCGAATAAATTATTTCAAATTTTTCGCCGTTGGATTTTAATAAACTATTTCCCGCGCCTATCCAGATAGTTCCATTTTCGCTAATATCAATCTTATAAACCGATCCCAGATATTTGTGGAATTTATCGCTTAAGTCTCGGACTGATTTGTTTTTTAAATATGCAATATTTCCGTTTTCTCCTCCAATCCATAATCCTCCTTTCTCGTCTGCTTTTAGGGATTTAATTCTATTAAATTTTAATCCCGGCGAATTAGATACGTTGAAGTAAGAAAAATTTTCCCCGTCGAAGCGAACTACTCCCTCTTCGGTAGCAAACCAAAGGAATCCGTCTTTTGTTTGAGTAATGTCATTTATCGAATTTTGCGGAAGACCGTTGTCGGTAGTCCATTGTTCAACAAGATATTTTTTTGAAATATCGTCGTCGTAGAATGTTTTTATAAATTTTGTTTGCGAAAGAATCGAGGAAGTAAATAGAATCAGTAACGATAGAACAATATGAAATCTCCGCAAGGTCATATATTCCCTTCTGTCGTTAATTTCCCGTTGAGAACGACCGCTTCGACGTGAGTTTTTTTAATCCCGTCCGGATTAATGTGAAAAATATCTCGGTCCAAAATCACAAAGTCGGCAAATTTCCCAACTTCAATCGACCCTTTAAATTTTTCTTCATATTCGGCAAAAGCGGCATTAATCGTATAAGCTTCAACTGCTTGCATCACTGAAATTTTCTCTTTATTTATAAATGATAAATCCGAGCTCTCCAATTTTCGCGTTGCCGCCGCTGCAATTCCCTTTAACGGCGAAGGCTCGACAACGGGCCAATCGCTGCCGAATATTAATTTTACATTTCTTTTTGCAAGGGAGGAAATCGGGAATGTATTTTTTAATCTTTCCTTCCCAATCTTTCTCTCGCACCAACTCCCGTCAAACGCCAAATGATACGGCTGCATTGAAGCTATTATCTTATTCTCGGCAAATCGGATAAAATCGCTTTCAGCGATATGCTGACAGTGTTCGATTCTGTTTCGCCGTTCTTTTCCCCCGTTAATTCTATTCATCTCCTCATATAAATTTACGATCTCGTGATTCGCGCGGTCGCCGATTGCATGAATTAATAAATTTATATTATAATTATCGGCATTAACAGCTAATTTCTTTAGCGCTCCGCCGCTAAAAATTTCCGACGACAATCCTCTGTTTTCCCGCTCGTCAAAATAACCGTCGAAAAACCATGCGGTGGAAGAACCGAGCGAACCGTCCGCAAAAGACTTCAACGCAATCCGCTTCAAAAAGTGATTGTATTTTTCGCCGCTAATTTTAAATCTTGAAAATTTTTCTACTGATTCGATTAAAGGGATATAATTGATTCGTAAAGATAATTTATTTTCATAAAATAATTCCTCATAATTATGAAAATAATTTTCCATCGCTAAATCATGCGCGGAAGTTACTCCGAACGAATTAAGAAACTTCATTCCTTTGAGAATATTTTTTTTTCTTTCTTCGTCATTTTCCTGCGGAACTAAATCGAGAATTAGTCTCATTGCGTTATCTTTCAATATTCCCGTAGGCTTGCCGGTTTCTCCATGTCGTTCAATTATTCCGCCGGGCGGGTTTTTTGTCTTCTCGGAAATATTTGCCATTCTAAGCGCGGCGGCGTTTGCCAATCCCATGTGAAGATCGCTTTTTGTTAAGAAAACCGGAACGTCGGGGATTACTTCGTCGATCCAACTTTTATCCGGATATTTTCCGCCGGAAAAATTTTCCTCGTTCCAATTTCCTCCAAGATACCACTCGAACTTATTTTCATCTGTGAATTCTCTTATAATCCTTTGGAATGATTTTTTATCAATCGCTTCGGAAAGATTGATGTTTGTAAGATATCTTGCGCCGATTAAAAGATGAAGATGCGAATCGATAAATCCCGGGAGCATTGTGGAGCCGCGCAAATCAATAAATTCGTAATTTGAAAAACCGAGTCGCTTTTTTGCGTCGGATAAATTTCCCGCGAATTCAATTTTTCCATTTCCCGTTACAACAGCTTCCGCTTTAGGGTTAATTTTATTTACAGTATAAATATTTCCGTTGGCAAAAAGCTTATATTTTTTTTTCAACTCCTCTCATCCTATATTTGTCAATTGTTAAAATAATGTTTTTAGATAAAATTGAATAATATGGAAAAAACAAAAAGAAACCGTCCGAGTTGGGATCAATATTTTTTAAAAATGGCAATGCTCGTCTCCGAGCGCGCAACTTGCCCCAGAATGCACGTCGGATGCGTTCTTGTTAAAGACAAACAAATCTTATCAACCGGCTACAACGGTTCGCTGCCCGGACAGCCGCACTGCTACGACGTTGGCTGCATGATTGTTGAGAACCACTGTATCCGCACTATTCACGCGGAAATGAACGCGCTTATCCAATGCGCCGCGCACGGAACTTCTACAAATGGCGCAACCGCATACGTAACGAATATGCCGTGCACAAATTGCACAAAGGCTCTGATTGCCGCGGGAGTTAGGGAAGTAGTTGTGTTTTCTGAATATCACAATACAAAAGCCGAGGAGTTTTTCGAAGCGTCGAACGTAAAAGTTAGAAGACTGCCAATGCCGGAAAAGCTTATTGATTACGATTTAGAAAGTTTTTCATCGGCAAAAATAATTGACGCGGATAAATTAGACGAAGAAAAGCAATGAACAATTAATAATGAACAATGAACAATTTTTTGGATTTTGTGAATTGTTAATAGTCAATGGTCAATAGTCATTGGTTAATGGTTTTTACTTCTTATTTTTTAGTCTTCGCTTTATTGTTAAAGGGTTTATTGGATTTGTGGTTTTTTGATAGATTATTCCGGTCGAGATTTATCCGGAAAATATTCTCCAGATTTGGGCGACAAAAAATGTTAGCATTAATCCCATTCCCACGGGAAGAAATGTTGAAAGAAGCGTCCATTTCAAGCTTCCCGTTTCTTTGTAGATTGTGTAAATTGTCGTCGAGCATGGATTGTGAATCAAACTAAAGAGCATTACGTTCACCGCCGTAAGAAGCGTCCATCCTCCGAGACGCAGAAGTTGTTCCGTATCTTTGAGCGAATCGAGTTCGAAAAGAACGCCGTTTTCGTGACCGGCGGCGGAACCGGTGAACAATACCGTTAGCATAAGTATCGTCGGTATTACAATTTCATTAGCGGGAATGGCGATGACGAACCCGAGTAAAATAATTCCATTTAAACCGATTAATATCCCGACGGGATCAAAGAAATTTATTATGTAGGAAGCTAAAGGTTCTCCGCCGATTGTAATGTTTGCAACCGACCAGATAACAAGCCCCGCGGGAAATGCAAAAATAACGGCGCGCCAAAGAACAATAAGCGTTCTATCAATAAGCGAAGTGTAGATTGTTTGCAAAATTCTCGGCGGTCTGTAAGGAGGAAGCTCCAAACTAAAAGACGAGACCTCGCCTTGAAGAACCGTTCGCGAAAGTCCCCACGAAACCGCTAAACTTAGGAAAACTCCGAGCAGCGCAACCGAAACAACGGCAAGCGCGGAAACGATTCCAGCCAATTGCGCAGGCACGAGAGCGCCGACAAATATTGACGCTATTAAAATCTGCGTGGGCCAGCGTCCGTTGCAAAGCGAAAAATTATTTGTGATTATCGCAATCAAACGTTCGCGCGGACTGTCTATTACCCTTGCCGCAACGACGCCCGCGGCGTTGCAGCCGAATCCCATACTCATTGTGAGAGCTTGTTTTCCGTGCGCTCCCACTTTTTTAAAAAGACGATCCATGTTAAACGCCACTCGCGGCAGATAACCGAAATCTTCCAACAGCGTATAAAGAGGAAAGAAAATCGCCATCGGCGGAAGCATTACCGCAATTACCCAAACAGTGGCTAGATACCCGCCGTCAATCAAAAGTCCCACCAGCCAAAAAGGCGCTCCAACTCCGAGCGCAAAATCTTTCAAAACCGGATGAAGTTTGTCGAGCAAGAGAGTGGAAAGAAATTGCGACGGATAATTAGCGCCGATAATTGTAATCCAAAATACAAGCGCAAGGAGAATAAGCATAATCGGAAAACCGTATAGCCTGCTGGTAACATACTTATCAATTGTTCTATCAAGACTAAACGAATAATTTTCGCCCTTAAACTTTACCGTTTCTTTTGAGATAGTTTCCGCTTCTTTGTAAATCGCTTCAATTAGCGAATCGTGAAAATTTTCTCCGAGTTCCCACCGAAGAACGTTTGCTTTGTTCACTATTTCTTTTACGTTATTCATCTATTCTCGACAAATTTGTTATTTTCGGAAATTGTTTTTTCCGTTTCAGCAGTCAGCGAACCGTCTTCCAACGCGTTGATAATACTTTGATCTCCTTCAAGCAAACGCATAGCAATCCACCGCGGATTTTTAAGATTAGTGAAATTTTTATTCAGATCTTCAACAAGCGTATCAACGGCGCGCTGATATTTTCTATTCATTTTTTTTACTTTTCGGGGTTTGCAGACGTATTCGCCCGTCGCAACTTCTTTAATGCTTCTCAGTAAATTGTCAATCCCCTCTTTTGTCCGCGCAGAAGTCGGGACTACCGGTATCCCCAGCATTTTAGAAAGCGTTCGCGCGTCAACTTCAACGTTATTTCTTTCGGCTTCGTCCATCAAATTCAGGCAGAGCACCGCATTATCCGTTATCTCAAGAACTTGCAGAGTTAAATTTAAATTTCTTTCAAGACGCGTTGCGTCAACAACAATTACCGTTACATCCGGCTGACCGAATAAAATAAAATTACGCGCAACTTCCTCGTCTTTACTCGTTGAAAGGAGCGAATACGTCCCCGGCAGATCAATTATTTTAAATTTCGAGTTATCGTATTCGAAACCGCCCTCGGCGCGCGTAACGGTTTTTCCGGGCCAATTGCCCGTGTGCTGTTTTAATCCCGTTAAAGAATTAAAAACCGTGCTTTTCCCGGTGTTCGGATTTCCGGCAAGCGCAACCAGATAATCATAATCGCTCATATTAACGCCGAGCTTTTTAAGATGGGCGGCATTGTGAACCGGACAGTTTACGCAATTTGATTCTGTTTGTGTTGTCATATAATTTTGTTAAGCATACTTAATAAATATTCCTTCCGACTGATCTTTTCTCAATGCAATTGTAGTCCCTCTAATCAAATATGCAACCGGATCATTGAATGGGGATTTTAGGAGCGCTTTAATTTTCGTGCCCGGAATAATTCCCAAATCCATTAAACGCCTCTTTTGCTGTCCCCTTATTCTCCCCGAAAATCCGACGACTTCCGCTTCTTGATTCTCTTCGAGCAAATCGAGCGTTTGAAATGATTCCTTAATTTCCTCTTTCGCGGTAATTGGCGCAACCGTTAAATTATTTGCAAAAGAAGAAGCCAAAACAACTTCCTTTCCATCGGCTGAAAAAACAATTTTACCGTCGTTTTTTTCGACAATTTGGATTTGCATTCCTTTGTATAAACCCTGCGCCATCAGCTGCGCGTAAATAGAATCGGGCTCGTCTTCAATATGAACAATTTTGGCAATCTCGCCCCGTTCAAGGTCAAGCGGACTTTTACCTTCGAGTTTGAATATCTGCCCGTCCTTATCCGGAATAGGATCGCCGTGAGGATCGACGACGGGATTTCCGATTTTCTCGGCAATTTCATTTGCGCTATCGACTAAGTCATGTTCTTTTTCTTCAGCGTCTATATGCCATTGATCCGGATCGACTCCGGTCTCGTCCGCCAAATATCTTTCCCACAATCTGTGAATGCGGACAAGACGCAACGCGTAATCTCTTCCCTCGGCGGTTAGTTTAATTCCTTCGTTGCCGGTTAAAGCCAAATTCCGTTTCTCCAGATCGTCGAAAATTGAGGACGATTTATCGGAAGTAACGCCGAGGTTTCCGGCAATACTTTCAAGCGAACAGTAATGCTCTCTATACTCGCAGTCGTAAATATGTTTCAACGCATTTTCAATCTTTTCCTTTTCGGCGTCTCTATTATATCTTTTTAGCAGCGCGATCAATCCTTTTTTCGGATGGAAAAGAAATACAGGGAGCGCAAGAATCAAAACGCCCAACAGCAATAATATTACCGGACTATTCATCTTTCAACTCCGAGACAAAAACTTTTTCAGCTATCTTTTCACTCAGAACAATTTCTTTTTTTTTGATTTTTAACATCACGGAATTGTCAAATTCCAACCGTTCGATTATTTTGAGTTTCACTCCGATTCCAATTCCAACTTTTCCCAAATAATCAACTAAGCCGGCATTTTTATCGTCCACTCTGCAAACGACAAAATCTTTTCCCGATTTCGTTTTGCTCAATTGAATTCTTTTTCTCGTTTTCGGAAGTTTCCCGTTTTTGTCCGGTATCGGGTCGCCGTGCGGATCGAATTCAGGGAAGTTTAAGTACTTGTCAATTCTGTTTATCAAGAATTCGGATGTATAATGCTCCAAATTTTCCGCTTCGTCGTGAACTTCCGCCCAATTTAAATTCAATGCTTCTACCAGAAATAATTCCCACAACCGGTGCCGGCGAATAATATCAAGCGCTTTCCTCTCTCCTTTCCGCGTTAAAAAAGATCCTTTGTACGATTGATAATTTATCAGACCTTCTTTGGCAAGCTTTCTTGTCATATCGGTAACCGCCGCTTTTGACACTCCCAGCTCAATGGCTAAACTCCCGGAAGCAACCGAACTTTTGTTCCCGCTCTGCATTTTGTAAATGCGTTTAATATAATCTTCTTGCGATATTGATTTCATTTTTAAAATATTTTATTCCGCCGATAAGTTAAGCATACTTAATTTATTTATCAAGTTTATTAAATTTTATCCCGGTTTGTTTTTAGACTACTTAATTCTCTTAGGAAAACAATTTGCGTTATGAATTGAAGCGTGTTATCCGTTGAAAAAGCAATCCGAATATTGTTTTTCATTCAATGGAATATGAAAATAAAAGCAACTTCAAATTCCTAACCGGAATTATTCATCATCAGTTAATGAAAATATTATTAAATTTGAAGATTATTTTTTTAACAATATAGCGAAGGATTTTACGATGAGCGATATCACGAAAGAGAATGCTCTCAAAGCGATGAGCAAAGTTATTGACCCTGATCTTAATAAGGATTTGGTTACGTTAAATATGGTGAAAGAGATAAATATTGACGGAAATAAAATTGAAGTTTCCGTTGAATTAACGACTCCCGCATGTCCGTTGAAAGATAAATTAAAAACCGATAGCGTTAACGCTTTGAAAGAAGAATTCGGCGGCGACATTGAAATATCAGTGAACATGATTTCCAACGTTACGCAGCGCGAACATACGGGAGCTGAAATAATCCCCGGCGTTAAAAATACTATCGCCGTAGCTTCGGGCAAGGGCGGAGTCGGTAAAAGTACAGTCGCAGTCAATCTTGCCGTGGCGCTTGCTAAAGACGGCGCGAAAGTCGGATTGATTGACGCCGATATTTACGGTCCCTCTATTCCCCTAATGCTCGGAATTTCGGGTCATCCGAAAATTTATCAGGAAGCCGGAACAAACAAAATGACGCCGCTTGAAAGTTACGGCGTGAAATTAATGTCGATTGGATTTTTAATTGACGAAGACAACCCCGTTATTTGGCGCGGTCCAATGGCTTCCGGCGCAATCAAACAGTTTTTAACCGACGTAAATTGGGGCGAACTCGATTATCTTATTTTTGATATGCCTCCAGGAACGGGCGACATCCAATTAACGCTCGTCCAAACTATTCCTTTGACGGGAGCGGTGATTGTAACTACTCCTCAGGATGTTTCTCTTATCGACGCAAAAAAGGGATTGAAAATGTTTGAAAAAGTAAACGTTCCGGTATTTGGGATTATCGAAAATATGAGTTATTTTATTGCGCCGGATACAGGCAAAACTTACAATATTTTCGGCAGCGGCGGCGGAGAGAAACTCGCTAAGGATTTGAACGCGACTTTCTTAGGCGGAATACCAATTGACCCGAGAATCTGCGAGGGCGGCGATCAAGGGAAACCGATTGTTCACGCTCTGCCCGAAACTGAAAACGCAAAGATAATCAGTTCAATCGGGAAAAATCTTGCGGCTCGGATCAGCATAACGAATTATAATTACGCTTTGTCGGACGTCGAAATTGTTTTTAATAATGATAATTAAGCGGTAGAGATTCGGCAAAATAAAAGGTATTGTCCTTTTGGTTTTTATGGCAAAATAATGTATAGTAAAGAGTATGGATAATGAAATGAAAGAACGGATTTTAACGGCGCTAGATTCGATAAGACCTTATCTGCAAGCGGACGGCGGCGACGTTGAACTGGTAAACATAACCGACGATGGAATTGTAGAAGTTAGATTAACGGGCGCGTGCGTCGGTTGTCCGATGTCGCAGATGACGCTCCGCGCGGGAGTCGAACGCGCTTTGATAAGAGAGATTCCCTGGATCAGAAGAGTTGAAGCGGTAAAATAATCAATCACAAATTATTTTTGAGGAATTTATGCGTAAAAGAATAATTGCGGGCAATTGGAAAATGAATAAAAATCTTTCCGAATCAATCGGATTGATTTCCGAATTGAAAAGTAAAGTAGCCTCGAAGCCGGAAAACGTTGACGTGCTTATCTTTCCGCCATACACGTCGCTGGAAACCGCGAGCGCGCTTACGAAAGATTCATCGATAAAACTCGGAGCGCAGAACATGCACCAAGCCGACGGCGGCGCGTTCACCGGAGAGATTTCCGCCGGAATGCTCAAAAGCGTGGGATGTGAGTTCGTTATTCTCGGTCACTCCGAAAGAAGACACATTTTTGGAGAGAGCGACGAATTAATAAACGAAAAGATCAAGAAAGCGCTGGAGGAAGATTTGAAACCGGTATTCTGCATAGGAGAAACTTTGGAACAGAGGGAAGCCGGAATCACGAACGACGTTATACGGTCTCAAGTTGAAAAAGGACTTAACGGCGTAACTGAAAATCAGCTGAATGAAGTTATTATCGCTTACGAACCGGTATGGGCAATCGGCACCGGAAAAACGGCGTCGCCCGAACAAGCGGAAGAAGTTCACAAATTCATCCGCGAATTAATTGAAACTAAGTATTCTTCGCCGGCGGCTGAAAAAGTAATAATACTCTACGGCGGAAGCGTCAAGCCGGAAAACGCCGCAACGCTTCTTGCCGAAAAAGATATTGACGGCGCGCTCGTCGGCGGCGCATGTTTGAAAGCCGATTCTTTCGCGGGAATAATTAACGCGTAAATAGCAATGGAGAATTCCGGTTTTAAATGGGAGCGGATACATCTCTTTTTGGTTTTTTCTATTTTGTTCAAACAAAAATGCGAAACTATTTTTCTTTAATTTCTTAACGATAAATATAAGAGCTTCCGCAAAATAAGATATTTAGATGAGTCCTCTCTAAAAAGCAATAATTGATGATTGTCATTGCGAGCTGCGCGAAGCGCTCTTTTGAATTCAGCTTAAAATCAACAGATTGCTTCGGTAAAAAACACCTCGCAATGACTGAAACGACCATTTTAGAGCGAACTCTTAGATGATTTGTCATTTCGACCGAAGGGAGAAATCTCTTATTATGTGTAATAATCAGAAGATTTCTCATCCGGCAGCCGCTGGATCCGAACTTATCAGCCTCCGGTTGAATGACAGAACGTTTATTTTGCAGAAACTCTATAGCATTAGCGCCTAAATTCTTCCCGATAAATGGAACATTTCGCTTTCTTGATCTTTTCGTTTACGTATTAGATTTTATTGATTTTCTAATATGCCGCAAATTCCTTGAAATCGCCAACGCCGGACTTCAAACATCCAATTGTCCATTCTCCATCCGGCGTCCGGCGGATTATCCATTATAAACCTCTTTAATTACAACAACTTACAGCAAGGCTGAACGTCGATTTTCGTTGCTTTTCCCTCAATCTTGTGTTATATTTGTAATCTTTATTTTTGAGAACTATGAACAAAACAATTGTAAATTTCCTTTTATTTTTCCTCCTTTTCGGGCTTTTCAGCAAGAGCTCCGCGCAAATATCCTTAGTCCCCGGCAACGGTTTTAACGTTAAAAACGCCGATTCGCTTTTCTTCGATATTTCGAAAACTAGAAAAGCTGTGTTTTTTTCCGACGGCTGGAAAGTTTATCCGAAAGACGAGCCGGAAAAAGCGGTTTCAGCTTCGGTCCCTTCATACACAAATTGCAACGACGAATTAGTTTACGAAAAGAAATTTGAGCTTACGGCGAAGGAAATTTCTTTTTACGACATTGAATTGGTTTTTCTGGGAGTGAATTACACTGCGGAAGTCCTAATAAACGACGTCGTTGTTTATAAGCATCTCGGCGGACTTTTTCCCTTCAGCGTAACGCTGCCGTCGGACATTTTGAAATCGAGCGAACCTAATTCATTGAAAGTAATTATTCAAAAAGGTCTGGATTCGCAAACGTCAATTCCTTTGGCGCAGCGATTTTTATTCCCGAAAAATAAAGGCGGAATTTTACGCGACGTCTATTTTCACTTTACTCCGAAATCGAGAATAGAGATTGTTAACGTAAATAGTCTGATTGACGAGAAGAAACGGAAAGCTGATATTAAAATCGACGCGGCGCTTATCGAAGATGCAATTTTTGACGCGGATACCGCCAACATTCCGAGCCGAAGTTTTTCCGTTAAATTTAAACTTCTCCGCAATGGAATTTCAATCGATTCTTCCCTCTTCAACGGAATAATTATTGACGGAGGAAGCAGAGACATCTCTTGGGATTTTGTAATCGCAAATCCTAAACTCCGCGCCTCGAATAATTCAAATAAATATGTTATCAACTGCAAATTCTTTTCCGGATCAAAACTGATTGACGAAACGTCGTCTTCGTTTTCGCTGGGAAAAATTGTTCACACAAAAGAGGCTACTCTATTAAATGGAAAGAAAGTTGCATTCGACGGAGCGACGTATCTTGAATCGTCTCCGGATGGCGGAATAATTAGTCCCGACCAAATTGAAAATGATTTGAATACAATCAAAGCCGCGGGATTCAACAGCGTACGTTTCGCTAAGCATCTGCCCAACCCTTACGCGGTTTACTACGCAGATAAGATAGGGCTTTTCACGTTTTTAGAACTTCCTTTGAATTCCCTTCCCGATGAATTTTTAGACAATCAAAGTTTTAGAAAACGAGTAAACGATATTCTTAAAACAACCGTTAAAGCTTATTCCGAGTTCACGGAAATTACCGGCTTCGGCTTGGGCGGTTCGTTTCTCTCTAATTCGCCCGCGCAGTTGGAGTTTGTCGATAAACTTGCAGAAACGGTAAAATCGGAAAGCGGCGTTTTGACTTTTGCTTCATTTATCGGTTTTCCTAAAAGTGAAATATCGAATCTGGATTTAATTGGAGTTGAATTATACGCCGTCTCCCCTTCGGAAATTATTGAAAAATTTGCCGACGCGGAAAATCTTTTCGGGAGAAACAGAATATTGATTAGCGAAGCGACTTACCCGACTTACTACGGCTCCGCCAACGGTTCCTTAAATAAATTCTCTATTGAGGGACAAGCAAAATTTATCGACGACGTTATTTCGTTTTCAAACAGCGAAGGAATTGCCGGCTATTTTTTAAATTCAATGTTCGATTACAAAGGCGATTTCACTTCTTTCTTTGCTTCATACGACAAAGATAATTTATATAAAATCGGAATTTTGAACGAAACGAGAAAAGCCGATAGAATAACATTCAAACTATTAGAATCGCGATTAAAAGGAGGCGAGAAAGTCACAATTCCTTTAGGAAGTAAAAAAGATAACTCGCCTGTTTTGTTTATCATACTCGGAGTGCTTCTTTCAATCTTTATGGCGCTGCTGATAAACTCGAAAAGAAAATTCAGAGAAGACGCAACGCGCGCGCTGCTCCGTCCATATAACTTTTTTGCCGACATACGCGACTTGCGAATCTTCTCAGGCATTCACACGATAATTTTAATGCTGGTAATTTCTGCGACGTTTTCATTGCTCGTCGATATTCTTCTTTTCCATTGGAAAAATAATCTCCTGATGGAAAAGGTCGTTCTTTCGTTCAATTGGGCGGGATTGAGTAAAACGGTTAGTTTTCTTGCGTGGCATCCTTTGGAGGCGTTTTTCATTTTATTCGGCGTTTCAGTCTTATTGCTTTTTATTCATGTCGCCGTTATTAAGTTCGGTTCCTTTTTCGTAAAAACGCGCGTGATTGTTTCCAATGTGTTTTACACAGTCGTTTGGGCGTTCATGCCGCTTACGCTTCTGCTTCCGCTTGAGCTTATTTTGCATCGCCTTCTTGAAGCGCAGATTGCAAACCTATATATTTTCGGTTTTATCGCTCTCTTTCTGATTTGGCTTCTGCAGCGGTTGCTCAAAGGGATTTACGTAATTTTTGACGTCCGCGGAATTGTCGTTTACACGGTAAGTGTTTTGTTTTTTGTTTTTGCTGTCGGCGGAATTCTTGTTTATTTCCAGCTTGCCGACTCGACGTTGTTTTATATTATCAACGCATTCAAACAGTATCGGTTACTCTGATTAAGGTAATTTATTGTATCTCTCGAAATTAGAAATATTCGGATTTAAGACGTTCCCTAACAAGACTCAGATAAATTTCACAAAAGGAATTACGGGAATTGTAGGTCCAAACGGATGCGGAAAAACCAACATAGTCGATGCAATCCGCTGGTGCTTGGGCGAACAGAAAACTTCCATGCTGCGAAGCGACAAAATGGAAGACGTTATTTTCAACGGAACAAACGATAAAAAACCGATGGGAATGGCGGAAGTTACGCTGACGATTGTCAACGACGACAATACTCTCCCTTCAGAATATACCGAAGTAACGATAACCCGCAGAATTTTCCGCTCCGGCGAAAGCGAATATTTACTGAATAAAAACATCTGCCGGTTGAAAGATATTACGAATCTTTTTATGGACACCGGAATGGGCGCAAACGCTTATTCGGTAATTGAGTTGAAGATGATAAGCACAATCATCAACAACAAAGCGGACGAACTGCGGAAGATGTTTGAGGAAGCGGCGGGAGTTAATAAATATAAGCTCCGCAGAAGACTTACTCTGAAAAAACTTGACGACGTGAAATCCGATTTAACCCGCGTGAACGACATAGTTTCCGAAGTGGAGCGCTCGGTTCGTTCGCTCGAACGCCAGGCAAAGCGCGTTGATAAATACAACCGGCTTCAAACCGTTTTGAGGGAAAAAGAACTCGGTCTCGCCGAAAGAGAATTCACCGTTTCCTCTCGGAAAATAAAAGAGAACCGGAGCAAAAAAGAAGAATTGAAAATCGAGAAAGATTCGATTGATGAAAATATTCGCTCCACCGAACGGGAGCTGATTGCTTATCGTACGAAAACGACCGAGATTGAAAAAGAACTCCAGCAAAAGCGCTCCGAAATAGGTCGCCACAGCGAAAAGATGCATCAATTGAGCAATTCCATTTCGATTAACAAAGAGAGATTGAAATCATCCGAAGCAAATCTTATTCGCTTCAGAAAAGAAGTTGAAGAGTTTATGCGGCAAGCCGACGATACCGAAGCCGTCGTTCAACGCTCGCTGACAAAGAAAGAAGAATTAACAATTCAGCTTGAAGTGAAAGAAGAAGAACTCGAAGACAAAAACGAAGTCGTCTCTTCTACAAAAAGTATTGTTGAAGCAAACAGACAAGCGCTTAAGGATTTAAGCGACGAATCGATTTCTATTCAAAAGGATTTCAACGAAAAAGAAACGAAACTTGATTCGATGCTCGAACGAGCCGGACGAAATAACGAACGGATTGAACTATTAAATAAGAAAATTCAAAATCTCACAAACGATACGGCAAAAACCGTCGGCTTCCTTGAAGAACTTGAAAACGAAAAAGAAGAAATTATTTTAAAGATTGAAGAGTCGGAATCTCTTTACGCAAAAAGACAGAAAGAGAAAGACGATCTGACTAATAAATTAAACGAACTTCATTCGAAAGAGATTGAAGAGAAAAGCGCTATTCAGGGGCTGAAGGATAAAATAGATTTTATTCAAACGCTGATAAACAATCTCGAAGGCGTTTCCGGCGGCTCAAAGCATCTTCTTGAAAGCGACGGCTGGACGGAGAAAGAAAAAACAATAATAGCAGACGTGGGAACCACGGAAGACCAATACAGATACGCTCTTGAAGCCGCGTTGAAAAACGTGCTGAATAATCTTCTTATCGAAAGCTACGACGATTTGCTGAGCGCCCTCGACTATCTTTCCAAAAACGATTTGGGAAAAGCCGCTTTTTTCCTTCTCGAAGAAAATGGAAAGAAAAAAGGCGTCATATCGAAACTCAATAATTTTGCGCTTAAAAGAAGTTCGAAAAAAATTGAAAAGGAAAACGGATTTATTGCGTGGGCTAATACGCTGGTTGCCACCGAGGGAAAATGGAAATCTTATTTTGACAAGATTTTGAGCCGCACAATCGTCGTTGAAAATATCGAAACCGCGCTTGCGTTCAGAAATTCTTTCCCCGAGTTCACAATTGTAACTCTGCACGGAGATTTGATTCAACCCGATGGAACGATTGAGGCGGTATCTTCTCATACAAATTCCGAAGAAACTATTTTCGGGCGAAAGAAACTACTTGAACAGCTGAAGAATGAACTTCCGCAGCTTGAACAAAACGTTTTTAATTTGACAAAAGAAATTGAAGAAACCGAACGGCTGATTTCCGAAATTGATCTTAAAGTGCTGAGCGAAAAAGGGAAACTCCTCGTTAACGACTTGGGGAACGTCGAAAAGCAAATCGCGCAGCTTGAGTTTGAGAAAGAAAAATATTCAGAGGAGATTGACAAGTTTCAGTACGAAATTCAAGCGCTTGCGGCTGAATCGACGAGCGTGGCAAACGAAGTTGAAAATGTGAGAAGCGAACTAAATATAATTTCCGGTAAAAGAGACGAATCTTCCGCGCGTCTTGCCGCCGCCGAGGAAGAAGCAAAGGCGCTCGAAGAAGATTACAATAAATCGCTCGGAGAATATAATTTGCTGAAGGTCCAAATCGAACGTCTTCGCGGACAAATTCAAAACCTCGCTAACGAAATTGAACGCGGAAGAAAAAATAAAATCAAAATTGAAAACGATATTGCGGCGCGGAAGCAAGATTTGCTTTCAACGGAAGAGAAAATCGGAGAATTGAAGGAAATATTTGCAAAACTCGACGTTGAGCGGGAAGAGCTTTCCGGAATTCATCAAAGATTGAGCGACGAGAAACGAGAAATTTCTTTGCAACTGGAATCAATAAAATCCGAAGCTTCGCGTTATGAAAGCGATTTGAATCTGCTCCGCAACAGACGCGAAACGGTTTCCGACGAAATTCATAAAGTTGACATCGCCCTCAGCGAAGCCTCTCTCCGGCTTGAAAATCTTGTGGAACATATTCGGGAAGAATATACGATTGAACTTCAAGAAAAAGAATTTGACGATTTGGAAACTTACGATTTTCGATCTGAAAGCGCCGAGGTTCACGACCTGAAACAAAAAGTAAAAAATTTGGGTCCCGTTAACCTTCTCGCCTATTCGGAATACGAAGAAGAAAAAGAGCGGCTTGATTTTCTTCATCTGCAGCGAAACGATCTGATAGAATCGCAAAAAGATTTAATAAGCACAATAGAAGATATTAATGAGACGGCGCAGAAACTCTTTTTAGATACGTTTGAACAAATAAGAATTAACTTTATTAAAACATTTAGAAAACTTTTCAATGAAGGCGACGAAGCGGATCTATTCTTAGAAGAAGGCGCCGACCCGCTTGAAGCAAAAATTGAAATTATTGCAAAGCCGAAAGGAAAGCGTCCCGCTTCAATTGATTTGATTTCGCAAGGCGAAAAAACGCTGACGGCAACCGCTCTTCTTTTTGCAATCTATCTCGTCAAGCCGAGTCCCTTCTGCATTCTCGACGAAGTTGACGCGCCGCTTGACGACGCAAACGTGGGACGATTTACTAATTTAATTAAGGACTTCAGCGTTAATACACAGTTCATTATGATTACGCATAATAAAAAAACTATGGACGCGGCGGAAAACATGTACGGCGTAACAATGCAGCAAGAAGGCATTTCAAAACTTGCCGCCGTGCAGTTTAACGAGCAGCTTCCGGTTTAACATTATATGATTAATACCAAAAATAAAAATTTTAAAATATTCATAGATTTTGACGGAACTATTACGCAGCAAGACGTCGGGGAACAGTTCTTTCTTAAATTCGGCGACGCGGAGGAAGCTTACGGAATAATCAAACTTTGGCTTAACGGCGAAATCAATTCGAAAGAAACTTGGATTCGTCTTGCGGAAACGGTTGATAATTTGAACTTGAACGAATTTGATTCCTTCCTCGACGAAATGCATATCGATCCGGACTTTGCGGAATTTATCAAATTTACCGAAGCGAATAATTTTGAAACCGTCATTTTAAGCGACGGACTTGATTATTATATCGACAAAATATTGAAACGAGAAAAGTTCGATTACATTAAAACATATTCGAACAAACTTGAGTTCGGAAAAAATAACGAAATGATTCTTTCTTTTCCCTACGAAGACGAAGAATGTAAAATTTGCGCAAACTGTAAACGGAATCACGTAATCAATCACAGCGGCGACGAGGAAATTTCAATTTACATCGGCGACGGATATTCCGACGTTTGCCCGGCGCAGTTCTGCGATTTTATTTTTGCCAAACGTTCGCTGCTCAAATATTGCGAAAAGAACAGAATCACTTACTTTCCGTTCACGACGTTCCGCGACGTTCAAAAAAGGATTGAAGTTCTTAAAAACAAAACGCTTGTTAAGAAAAGACGTCAAGCGCAATTAAAAAGAAACGAAGTTTACTCACAAGGATAACGATGAATAATTTAGCCTCTAAAATATTTAAATACAGAAGTTACACTCCGATACCTTTTTTGCTTGTAATGATATTTTTTCAGCGGGCGACGATTGAAAGCATGATGATCGGCTTCGCAATGATTTTGATAGGCGAAAGTTTCCGCCTTTGGGGCGTCGCTTACGCCGGCAGCGAAACGCGCACGACGGGGGAAGTGGGCGGAACTTATCTCGTTGTCAGCGGCGCATTTGCTTACGTCCGCAATCCTCTTTACCTCGGCAACATATTGATTTACTTGGGCGTGGGCGTTATGTCGATGGCGCTATTCCCCTATTTGCAGATTGTCGCATTTATTTTCTTTTACGTTCAATATTATTTTATTATTTCCGAAGAAGAGGAATATCTTAAGAAAACTTTCAAAGAACAATACGAAGAATATAAAAGAAACGTGCCGAAACTGATTCCGCGATTGACAGCGTTCAAAAGAGACGACATAAAGCAGCCGCCGCTAAATCTGAAAGCGGGCTTGCGCTCCGAACGGAGAACGTTTCAGGCAATCGGTTCGGTAGTAATTATTTTGATAATTTTATTTTACTTTGGCGTTTGATGAATTCCCCTTCCAAAATAATGATTCTTGCCGGCGAAGCTTCGGGCGATATGCACGGCGCGGCTTTGATCTCCGCGTTAAAAGCGAAGTCGCCGGATTTGGAAATCTTCGGCGTCGGCGGAGACGGAATGATTGCCGCGGGACAGAACGCGCAGTTCCACATAAAGGATATGGCGTTTCTCGGTCTGGTTGAAATTTTGAAGCATCTTCCGTTTATCAAGCAAGTGCAGAAAAAACTTTTAGAAACAATAAAAGAACAAAATATTCGGAACGTAGTTTTGATCGACTATCCGGGATTCAATCTTAATTTCGGGAAGAAACTGAAAAGACTCGGAATAAATATTATCTATTACATTTCTCCGCAGATATGGGCTTGGGGAAAAAACAGAATAAAAAAAATAATTAGAATCGTAGATGAAATGCTCGTCGTCTTCCCTTTCGAAAAGGATTTCTACGAAAGTTATGGGATGAAAGCGGAGTTTGTCGGTCATCCGCTGATTGAAAGAATGGAAAACTATAACTTCATTTCAAAAGAAGCGCTTTTTGAGAAATTCAATTTGAATAACGAGAAAGAGATACTTCTTCTTATGCCCGGTTCGCGGAAACAAGAAATCGAAAGACTCTTTTCAACGATGTTAAGTTCCGCAAAGAGAATTGCCGATAAATTTAATATGCAGATAGTCGTTCTCACTCAGCCTCACATCGATTCGGACGAGTTGAAAAACAGCGGCGCTAAAGTAGTTGAAGAAAACCATTACGATTTTATGAAACATTCTAAATTCGGAATTATTAAGTCGGGAACGTCAACGCTTGAAGCGGGACTTTCCGAATTGCCGATGCTCGTCGTTTATTCAACAAATTATTTGACTTATTTAATCGGAAGAGCGCTCGTTAAGATTGACAACATTGCAATGATAAATATTATTTCAAATGAAACCGTCGCGCCCGAACTTATTCAAAGCGAAGTAAATGAAAATAAAATTTTCAAAACCGCCGAGGACATTTTGAGCAATCAAAGCAAATATGAAGAAATTAAAAAAAAACTTGCCAATGTAAAAGGAATATTCGGCAGCCGTTCGGCGTCTAATAATGCCGCTGAAATTATATTGAAACATTTGCGTTATGAAAAAGGTTAAAAAAACGCTTTTAGATTTTGCAGGCAGAACGCTTCTTCCTTTTGCAATTGACGTTCTTTTTAAGACTGTGAAAATTAGATATGAAAATAAAGAAGAATTTTTAAAATTTATTGACGCCGGAGAAAACGTTGTCGTCGCGTTTTGGCACGGAAAGATGGCTGCCGGCTGGTATTCGAACAAAGGAAAAAACTTCTCCGCTTTAGCGAGCCAAAGTAAAGACGGAGAAATATTAACGGGAATATTGAAAAGATGGAAATACAACGTTGTCCGCGGTTCAAGCCGTCGCGGAGGGAAAGAATCTTTGGAAAATATGATTGAATTGGTTAACAAAAATAATTCGATAGCGATTACGCCGGACGGTCCGACCGGACCGGCAAAAGTTATGAAACCGGGCGCCGTTGTTTTGGCGAAAAAAACAAAACGACCTTTGTTTCTGCTCGGAGTCGGTTATAAAAAGAAAATTCAATTTAAAAGCTGGGATAGTTTTGAATTGCCGAAACCGTTCAGCGAGGCAGTCGTTAAATATTCTCCCGCTTACTTTATCGACGCCGAATTAAATTTCGAGGAAACTGATAAATTGATTAAAGAATACGGCGTGAAATTAGAAGAGTTAAACAAAGAAGCCGAAGCAAATGCTTAACGCTTTAAGAATAGCTCTGCTGCCGTTTTCTTATTTGTACGGTTTGATAATCAGAACCCGTAATTCGTTCTTTGATAAGAATTGGTTTAAAGAAAAAAGGATAAACGCAAAAGTCGTTTCGATCGGAAATATTTCAGTCGGCGGCTCTGGAAAAACTCCGGCTACGATTTATGTTTCACAACTTCTGAAGGACGCCGGATTTAAAATTGGCGTTCTAAGCCGCGGTTATCGGAGGGAAACAAAAGGATTTCTATTTGTGAGCGACGGTAAAAAAATTATTTCCGACGTTGAGAGCGCGGGCGACGAAATTGTGCTTACCGCTTCGGAATTAAAAGCCCCGGCGGCTGTGTCTGAAAAACGAGTTGAAGGCGCGGAAAAACTTTTGCGCCGCGCCGATATCGACGTTCTCGTTTTGGACGACGCTTTTCAGCACAGATGGATTCATCGCGACGTTGATATTGTTACAATCGACCAACGTTTTTTGATGAAGACCGGAAAACTCGAGCAAAACTTTTTACCGAGCGGCGAAATGAGAGAGCCTTTTTCTTCTTTGGACAGAAGCGACATTATTGTCGTTAACAGAAAGTTCTCCGACAAGAAAGAGATACCGTCAAAATTAAAGAAATATTTCGACGGTAAATCCGTATTCTGCGCGCGCTATAAAAATGCAGGGATTTTCGACGTAAAATCACAAACCTCTTTTTCTCTGGAAGAGTTTTCCGGACAGAAAAGTTTGATCGTCTGCGGAATTGCGCGACCTTTTTCGTTCCTGCATTCGCTTGAAAACAATGGAATTGATTTTACGAATAAACTGATTTTCGGCGATCATAAAAATTATACAAATAAAGAAATTCAATTGATCCGTAAGAAGTTTTATGAAACGAACGCTTATTCGGTTTTGACGACGCAAAAAGACGCCGTTAAATTATCGCAGTTCTCAAAAGAGCTTGACGATATTGACATTTACTATTTGAAGATTGAATTGGTAATTCAAAACGAAGAAAAATTTAAGAAACTGATTTTGGATAAAATAAATAAAAAATAACTATCATTAATTCGGAGGAAATAATGTCAAAAAAGAAAACTCAAAAATATGTCTATTTCTTCGGCAATAAAAAAGCCGAAGGGAAAGCAAGTATGAAAAATCTTCTCGGCGGCAAGGGAGCTAATCTTGCCGAGATGAACAGACTGGGAGTTCCGGTGCCGCCGGGATTCACAATCACAACCGAAGTTTGCAATAAATATTATGAAATCGGTCATAACGCGACTCAGAAATTATTGGAACCCGAAGTTAAGAGAAGAATAGCGGATATCGAAAAAATAATGAAAATGAAATTCGGCGATAAAGAAAATCCTCTCCTTGTTTCGGTTCGCTCCGGCGCAAGAGCTTCGATGCCCGGCATGATGGACACGGTTTTGAACCTGGGCTTGAACGACGTTGTTGTTGAAGGTTTGGCGAAGAAAACGAACAATGCAAGATTCGCTTGGGATTCATATCGCCGCTTCATTCAAATGTACGGCGACGTTGTGATGGGAATGAAACCGGAAAATAAAGAAGACCACGATCCGTTTGAAGAAATTATCGACGGATTGAAAAAGAAAAAAGGAATCTCGCTTGATACGGATTTTACCGTTGACGATTTAAAGGAAATGGTAAAACTTTTCAAAGCGATAATCAAAAAGAAAACTAAAAAAGCTTTCCCGACAGATCCGTGGATGCAATTGTGGGGATCCGTTCTCGCCGTATTCGACAGTTGGAACAACGACCGCGCAATTCTTTACCGCAAGATGAACGGAATTCCCGATGAATGGGGCACCGCCGTAAACGTGCAGGCAATGGTATTCGGCAACATGGGCGAAGCGTCCGCTACCGGCGTTGCCTTTACTCGCGACGCGGCAACCGGAGAAAATCTTTTTAACGGCGAGTATCTGATCAACGCTCAGGGCGAAGACGTTGTGGCTGGAATTCGCACGCCTCAGCAAATAACCCTTATCGGTTCCAAACGCTGGGCTAAAGCTCAAAACATTTCCGAAAAAGAAAGAAAAGAAAATTATCCGTCGTTGGAAGAAACAATGCCGGAAGTTTATAAAGAACTTTTCGACGTTCAAAATAAACTTGAAAAGCATTATACCGATATGCAGGATCTGGAGTTCACAATTCAAAACGGAAAACTCTGGCTGCTCCAAACGCGCAGCGGTAAACGCACCGGCGCGGCAATGGTTAAAATTGCAATGGATATGCTGAAAGAAAAATTGATTGACGAAAATACGGCGCTGATGCGCGTTGAACCGGAAAGACTGGACGAACTTCTTCATCCCGTTTTTGACGATAACGAAATGAAAAAAGCCAAAGCGATTACCAAAGGTCTCCCCGCCTCGCCGGGCGCGGCAACCGGTCAAATTGTTTTTCATGCCGAAGACGCCGAACAATGGGCTGAAAATAACAAAGCGGTAATTCTGGTAAGACTCGAAACGTCGCCGGAAGATTTGAAAGGGATGAACGCCGCCGAAGGTATTTTAACCGCTCGCGGCGGTATGACTTCGCACGCAGCCGTCGTTGCCCGCGGAATGGGTAAATGCGCCGTTACCGGCGCAGGCGCTTTGAGTATTGATTATAAGAAGAAAACCGCCACGGTTGACGGCAAAGTCTATCGCGAAGGCGATTGGATTTCGCTGAACGGCTCTACCGGAATGGTTTACGAAGGAAAAATAAAAACAAAAGAAGCTATATTAAGCGGAGACTTTGCCCATCTGATGAAACTTTCGGATAAACGCGCAAGATTGAAAGTCCGCACAAACGCCGATACGCCTTACGATTCAAAAGTAGCCCGCGAGTTCGGCGCAAAAGGAATCGGTCTTTGCAGAACGGAACACATGTTCTTCGGCGAAGATAAAATTCTTGCCGTGCGCGAAATGATTCTTGCCGACGACGAAGCCGGAAGAAGAAAAGCGCTGAAAAAATTGCTCCCGATGCAGAGAAAAGATTTCGAAGGAATCTTTAAAGAAATGAAAGGACTTCCGGTAACGGTTCGTCTGCTCGATCCTCCGCTGCACGAGTTCCTTCCGAAAGAAACAAAAGAACAAAAAGAGATGGCTGATATTATGGGCGTTCCCGTTGAAATCGTCAAACGCAAAGTGGAAGAACTTGCGGAAGTTAATCCGATGCTCGGGCACCGCGGCTGCCGTTTGGGAACCACGTATCCCGAAATAACGGAAATGCAAACGCAAGCTATTCTTGAAGCCGCGTTGAATATGACGAAGAAGGGCTACAAGGTTCTTCCTGAAATAATGGTTCCTTTGATTTCAACGAAACAAGAGTTCGATAATCAAAGAGCGGTGATTTTGAAAACCGCAGAAGAAGTATTTAAACGCCGCAAAAATAAAATCAAATTCTTAGTCGGCACAATGATTGAAACTCCGCGCGCCGCGTTAACGGCAGGAGAGGTCGCCGAAACCGCGCAGTTCTTCAGTTTCGGAACAAACGATTTAACGCAGATGACTTACGGATTTTCACGAGACGATATCGGTTCATTCTTACCCGAATATCTCGAAAAGAAAATTATGAAAGTCGATCCGTTCCAAGTTCTCGATCAAACAGGCGTTGGTCAGTTGGTTGAAATGGCCGTTAAAAACGGCAAAGCCTCCCGCGCAGATCTTAAAGTAGGTATTTGCGGAGAACACGGCGGAGAGCCTTCGTCGGTTGAATTCTGCCACAGAACCGGATTGGATTATGTAAGCTGTTCCCCGTTCCGCGTTCCAATTGCAAGATTAGCTGCGGCAAGAGCGGCTTTACAATATAAATAATGGTTATAATTAGGCGGTTTTCTCCGAGGAGAAAGCCGCCGTTTAATTTAGAATTTTAAATGATACGTAAATGATGCAGAGGTTATAAATGAAGTTATCTGATTTTAAGTACAATCTTCCAAAACACTTAATCGCAAAATATCCCGTCACGCCGAGAGATTCTTCCCGCTTGATGGTCTATGATCGCGAAACAAAAAAAGTTGAGGATAAAAAGTTCAGCGACGTCGTTGATTATATGTCGCGCGGAGACGTTCTTGTTGTGAACAGAACAAAAGTTCTTCAAGCGCGCTTGTTTGGAAAGAAAGAAAGAACAAACGCAAAAATTGAAGTTTTTGTTTTGCGCGAATTGAATAGAGAAGAAAATATCTGGGACGTTATTGTCGATCCCGCCAGAAAAGTTAGAATAGGAAACAGAATTTATTTTACGGATAAGCTATGGTGCGAAATAATTGACAATACGACTTCGCGCGGCAGAACCGTAAGATTTAACAGCGAAGCCGGCGATATTTTCAAAGCTATCGAAAGCATCGGCGAAACTCCGCTTCCGCCCTATATTAAAAGAAACGTAGAGCCGATAGATAAGGAAACTTATCAAACGGTTTTCGCTAAAGAAGACGGTTCGGTGGCGGCGCCTACCGCAGGTCTTCACTTTACTCCAGAACTCATTAAAAAGATCAAGAAAAAAGGAATTAAAGTCGTCGAAGTCACTCTTCATATAGGATTGGGAACTTTCCGCGCGGTTGAAGTTGAAGACTTAACGAAACACAAAATGGATTCCGAATATTTTGAAATACCCGAAAGAACAGCCGAAGTAATCAACCAAGCGCTCGAAAAAAAGAAGAATATTTTTGTAGTCGGCACCAGCGCAACTCGCGCTTTGGAATCTTCCGTAATGGCGGAAGGATTTGTAAAACCGAATTCCGGTTGGACGGATAAATTTATTTTCCCGCCGCACGAATTCGATATTGTTAAAAAATTGATTACTAATTTTCACCAGCCGGAATCGACGTTGCTTATGCTTACGGCGGCGTTCGCCGGTTACGACGATACAATGAAGTTGTACAAAAAAGCGATGAAAGAAAAATACCGCTTTTTAAGTTACGGAGACGCAATGTTGATTCTTTAAGATGAGGACATTTGCAATCATACCGTCGGGAGGAAAAGGAAAGCGTATAGGTTCGGATACGCCCAAACAGTATCTGAAAATTCACGGAGAATATTTGATAACCTATACGCTTCGCCTCTTCCACAACTGCAAAAAGATTGACGAAATTATTATTCCGGCGGAGCCGGAGTATTTCGACCTTCTGGAAAAAATCAAGAAAGAGAATCGTTTTTCAAAAATTACAAAAATTCTTTCCGGCGGAAGCGCGCGGCAGGAATCCGTTTACAACGCGCTAAAATCAATTAAAGCCGATGAAAATGATTTGATTGCCGTTCACGACGCGGCTCGTCCTCTGCTCGATAAGAAAATACTTTCCGACGCTTTAAATTCCGCCGAAAAATTCGATAATGCCGTAACGGCAATTAAAGCAAGAGATACGATTGTTAAACGGTTATCCGATTCGCCTATTGAATATCTCGACAGAGAACATTTATATTACGTTCAAACGCCGCAGATATTTAAATATAAAATATTACTTGCGGCATTTGAAAAAGCGCTCTCCGAAAATTTTGTTGGAACCGATGAATCGACGCTTGTAAATAGAACCGGTAAACGAATTAATTTTATTGAAGGAAATTATAAAAATTTTAAAGTGACAAATCCTGAAGATTTGGAGTTTCTGAAACATCTGTTTTCAAAAGATTGTTGAAACTTTTGAAGATTTTTTTTATCTAATAAAATAAATTGTTTTTTGACCAATAATTTTCTAAGTTTAAACAAAAAAGAAGATACGATATGCTTAATTTAATAACAATCATCATACTCTCCTATTTAGTAGGTTCAATACCGAATAGTATAATAGTCTCCAAAAAAGTAGCGGGAATAAACATAAAAAGTCACGGCAGCGGCAACGCCGGAGGAACAAACGTTATGCGTATCCTCGGCTGGAAATACGGATTGCTCGTGATTCTTCTCGACGCGCTTAAAGGCGCAATCGCCGTTGTTTTAATTTCAAGACTTTATCTCGGCAGTTTCCCGTTTCCTAATGCAACGCCGTTTGACGATTTTACGCTTGTTCAAATCATGGCGGGGTTATCTGCGATAATCGGTCACATTTGGACTGTCTTCGCCGGATTCAAAGGAGGCAAAGGAATTGCAACCGGAGTAGGCGTTTACATGGCTTTGGTTACTTTAGACATTGCTTTGGCAATCGGAGTTTTTGCTTTGGTCGTTGTTATTTCACGTTACGTATCGCTCGGTTCAATAATCGCGGCTATTTCAGTTCCTTTAATTATGATCGTTAGGGAAAATATTTTCGGCGTGGATATTTCAGGTTATCATACGCTTTTACCATTCTCCGTTATTCTAACGGCATTAATTGTTTTTGCGCATAGAGAAAATATTAAAAGACTTATTGCCGGCAAAGAAAGTAAACTATCATTTTCAAAAAATAAAACTAAGTAGATGCGAATTTCAGTTCTTGGAGCCGGAAGCTGGGGCACAACTTTAGCCATTGTCCTTTATCATAACGGACACGACGTTACTCTTTGGGAATTCAGAAAAAACATTGCCAAATCTTTAAAGAAAACCCGCATTAATAAATTGCTCCCGGGCGTGAAAATTCCGGATGAAATTGATATTACTTACGACCTCGACGCTTCGGTAAAAGATATGCACATGATTATCATTGCCGTTCCCACTCAATTTATCAGGGAAGTAATTCGCAAAATAAAATCTTACGATTTTCGCGATACGACTTTTGTAAGCGTCGCCAAAGGAATTGAGAAAGAAACTTTTTTTACGGTCTCGCAAATTTTAATAGACGTTCTTCCCAACATTGAAGATAGAAATATCGGCGTTCTTTCCGGTCCAAGCCACGCCGAAGAAGTGAGCAGAAAAATTCCCACAGCCGTCGTCGCAGCTTCAAACGACGAAGATACGGCGCGCGAAATTCAATCGGCGTTTAACAATTCATATTTCAGAGTTTATTCTTCCAACGATTTGATTGGCGTAGAATTGGGCGGCGCTTTGAAAAACGTAATCGCAATCGGCGCCGGAATTATTGACGGCGCGGGATTCGGCGACAACACGAAAGCGGCGATTATGACGCGCGGCATCGCCGAGATTTCACGGCTCGGAATTGAAATGGGCGCAAAGCCGAAAACGTTCGCCGGTCTTTCCGGTATGGGCGACCTTATAGTAACCTGTATGAGCCAACACAGCCGAAACAGATACGTCGGCGACCAGATTGGACAAGGGAAAAAGCTTAAAGAAGTTTTGAAGTCGATGGATATGGTTGCCGAAGGCGTCGAAACCGTAAAATCAATAAACGCGCTCGCCGCTAAATATCACGTAACAACTCCGATTGCCGACGCGGTTTACGACACCCTGTTTAACGAACGCGACCCAATAAAAGTAACCTACGAATTGATGACGCGAGACGCCAAATCCGAACACGAAGGATAAAATCAATTTAAACTTTGTTTTTACCGACTCCCCTTTTTATTTTTCAAGTAAATTTTATTCAAGGTATGTCCGAACAAAATCCTTTATATAATTCTATTCAATATCTGAAATCCGTTGGACCCAAACGGGCGGAGGCTTTTCGGAAAGTTGGAATCGCGCGTATAAAAGACGTCCTTTATTTTTTCCCTTCTTCTTATCTCGACCGCTCGTCTATTCTTTCTTCCGCTCAAGTTTATAAATATGTTATCCAAGGATTCGAAGGCGAGGTAACGCTGCTTGGAAAAGTATTCGAAACGGAAGAAATACATTACGGCAAAAAATCGATTTTTAAAGTTACCTTCAGAGACGAATCGGGATTTTTCGAATGCGTTTGGTTTCACGGAATAAAATTTTTCCGCGACCGTTTTAAGGAAGACGATTTCTACGCGCTGTCGGCAAAGCCGACAATTACAAAATACGGGCATCTGCAATTTGTTCATCCCGATTTCGATAAGCTCTCTGAAAACGAACCCGAAGAATTTGTAAATACCGGGAAAATAATTTCATTCTACAGACTTCCTAAAACTTTACGGAACACGCTTATCGGCGATTTTCAAATTCGCAAAATAATCAACGCCGCAGTTACCGAATATGCCGGTTATCTTACGGAAACGCTTCCGGAATTACTTCTTAAAGAAAATCGTTTGTGCAACATTCGCGAAGCGATAACGAATATTCATTTTCCGGAAAATCCCGATAAATTAAAAGCTGCAAAAGAACGCTTCAAATATGAAGAATTATTTTATATAGAATCGCTCGTCGCGCTGAAGCATTACAATTATAAGAATAAGATATCGGGAATTAAATTTAACGTAAACGCTAAACCGTTAAAGAAGTTTCTTGATTCGCTCCCTTTTGAGTTGACAGACGCACAGTTAAAAGTTTTAAGCGAAATAAGAAAAGATATGGAATCGCCCGAACCGATGAACAGACTTCTTCAGGGCGACGTTGGAAGCGGTAAAACTATCGTCGCGCTTATCGCAATGATAATAGCGGCAACCGACGGTTATCAAGCCGTTCTTATGGCTCCAACCGAAATTCTTGCAAATCAGCATTACAAAAAGGTCGCGGAGTTGGTCAAGATTCTCAAACTTCGCGTCGGATTGCTAATAGGCGGAATGAAAGCAAAAGAGAAACGCGAACTTCTTTATGATTTGGCAGCCGGAGAAATTGATTTAGTAATTGGAACGCACGCTCTGTTTGAAGATCCGGTTGTTTTTAAGAATCTCGGTTTTATCGTCATTGACGAGCAGCACCGTTTCGGCGTAATTCAAAAATCGCGGCTCATTCAAAAAGGGATAGCGCCGGATACGCTTGTGATGACGGCAACTCCGATTCCCCGCGCCCTTACGCTCACTGTTTACGGCGATTTGGACGTTTCCGTGATCGACGAAATGCCGAAGAACCGAAAACCGATTAAAACCGCTCTGCGTAAAGAAAAAAGTCTTTCGGATATTTACAACTTTATTTCAGATATGAATCGCGACGAGGGATACCAAGCTTACATTGTTTATCCGCTTGTGGAAGAATCCGAGAAGATTGAACTTAAAGCCGCCGAAACGTATTACAAATCCTTAAAGGAAGAATACTTTTCTCATTTGAACGTCGGGTTAATCCACGGAAGAATGCGCTGGCAGGAAAAAGACCAAATAATGATTGATTTCGCGCAAAAGAAAATCGACGTTCTGATTTCAACCACAGTTATTGAAGTGGGCGTCGACGTTCCCGACGCTAACATAATTTTAATAAACGACGCCGAACGTTTCGGGCTTTCGCAGCTGCATCAATTGCGCGGCAGAGTGGGAAGATCTGACAAACAAGCTTATTGTATTTTGGTGACGGGAATTGAAAAACCGATAAACGTTGAAAAAATCAGCTACGATTTCAAATATCTTTCGCGCCGGCAAATCGAAAAAAACAAAACTGTAATTCGTTTAAGCGCGATGGTGAATTTTTCCGACGGATTCAAACTTTCGGAAATTGATTTAAAACTGCGCGGACCCGGCGACATTTTCGGGACAAAACAAAGCGGCTTTCCCGAATTGAAATACGCCGATATAATTGAAGATAAAAATTTATTGATTAAGGCGAAAGAAGACG
>JAADIR010000005.1 GCA_013151245.1 Chlorobiota bacterium | reverse complement strand
TTTTCTTTTCAAAGATAGCAAATATTAATATGACTTCTAAAATTTGCTTTTCTGTTTAACTGCAAAGGAAAACTTTATCAAAATATGTTTTAGAAAAAACATTCAAGCATTCTAAAAATAATTCAACTACTCCGTAGTTGTAAAATGGATTTCGAGTTTTTACTCCGGGTTGCACCCGAAGTTATTTACATTCAAGTCCTTCGGACTTGTAACTTACAACAGGACTGCGAAGCAGTCAAATTTTAATAACCTTGTGCGAAGCGCAAGGAAACTACTAGTAAAACAATGAAAGAACCGCAACGCGGTTCAATTAAATATTGATTTACTTAAATATTTCTCCCTATCGTTTTGGATGCCAATAATTAATAAAAAACCCGCCTTGTAAAAAGCGGGTTTTGGGAGAGTAGATATTTATGATTTATATTTACGGGAATTTCCCTTTATTTTATCTCAATATTTTTCGGTTTGATTTTTTCGTCTTTCGGCAATCTTACGAGCAGCTGACCGTTTTCGTATCTTGCTTCAATTTTGTCGTGATAAATCGAATCGGAAATTTTGAACTCGCGATAGAAGTTTCCGATGTTTCTTTCCTGCATAATATAGGTTTTGTTAATCACTTTCTCATAATTGATTCTGCCCATAATCACGAGATTACCGTTTTCCAATTTCAGCTTAATGTTTTCTCGGGATACGCCCGGTATATCGACGACAAGAAAATAGTCGTCGTCGGTTTCAAAAATATCTACAACGGGAGTTACCCACGCTTCTTTTTTAAGCGCTTCTTCCCACTCGTTTTGCTTTTCTTTTTCAACCTTAATAAGTTCTTTGTTGGCTGTCATTTTTCATTCCTCCTTATATTAATTCGAATGAATTTTTGTAAAACTTTATATCGTAAAACATAACCGGAGTCCGGCGGAAACCGAACTCCGAATTATGAACGTTATTTATCGTCGTCAACAACTTCGTAAGAAGCGTCTTGAACTTCGCCGTCTTCCTTTTTATCGGGTTCAGGCTGCGCGCCCGCTTGGGGTTCGCCTTGCGGCGGAGTTTGCCCCGGCGCTCCTTGCGGACCGCCAGCTTGCTGATAGAGATTTTGAGAAATCTCGTTCCAAGCTGCGGTCAAATCGTCCGACGCTTTTTTGATTGCGTCCGTATCGTTAGATTTCAAAGCGTCTTCTACTTTCTGAATTTCCGCTTCCAATTTGCTTTTCGCATCCGCCGGAAGTTTCTCTTTCAGTTCTTCGATTTGTTTTTTAGTTTGGAATACTAACGCATCCGCATTGTTCCTTATTTCAACTTGATCTTTCTTCTTCTGATCTTCCGAAGCGTGTTCCTTTGCGGTCTGCTTCATTTTTTCAACTTCTTCTTTAGAAAGACCGCTCGAAGAAGTGATTCTGATGCTTTGTTCTTTGCCGGAAGCTTTATCCTTTGCCGATACGTTCATTATTCCGTTTGCGTCAATATCAAAAGTAACTTCCACTTGCGGAACGCCTCTCGGAGCCGGCGGAATTCCGTCCAAGTGAAATCTTCCGAGCGTTCTGTTATCCGCCGCCATCGGACGTTCGCCTTGAAGAACGTGAATTTCAACCGACGGCTGATTATCCGACGCGGTCGAAAATATTTCGCTCTTCTTTGTCGGAATTGTCGTATTGGATTCGATGAGTTTTGTCATCACGCCGCCGAGAGTTTCAATTCCGAGCGAAAGCGGAGTAACGTCGAGCAAGAGAACGTCTTTAACGTCGCCCGCTAAAACGCCGCCTTGAATAGCCGCGCCGATTGCAACAACTTCGTCGGGGTTAACGCCTTTATGCGGTTCTTTCCCAAATATTTGTTTAACTATTTCCTGAACTTTCGGGATTCTGGTTGAACCGCCGACGAGAATTACTTCGTCGATTTGCGAGGCTGAAACGCCCGCGTCTTTCAACGCCGCTTCGCACGGATTTTTTGTTCTTTCAATCAGATCGTCCACAAGCTGTTCGAATTTTGCGCGTGAAATTGCGATGTTCAAGTGTTTCGGACCGTCTTGCGTAGCCGTAATAAACGGAAGATTAACGTCCGTCTGCATTGAAGAAGACAATTCGATTTTTGCTTTTTCGGCGGCTTCTTTCAATCTCTGCAAAGCCATCGGATCTTTACGTAAATCAATTCCTTCCTGTTTGTTGAATTCGTCGGCAAGATAGTCAATCAATCTCTGATCGAAATCGTCGCCGCCAAGGTGCGTGTCGCCGTTCGTAGATTTCACTTCAAAAACTCCGTCTCCTAATTGGAGAATCGAAATATCGAACGTTCCGCCGCCTAAGTCGTAAACGGCAACCAATTCTTCTTTATTCTTTTTATCCAAACCGTAAGCCAGCGCAGCCGCGGTCGGTTCGTTGATTATTCTTTTTACGGTTAAGCCCGCAATTTCGCCGGCGTCTTTTGTAGCTTGACGCTGAGAGTCGTTGAAATACGCGGGAACGGTGATAACCGCTTCCGTAACGCTTTGACCGAGATAATCTTCCGCCGTTTTCTTCATTTTCTGAAGAATCATTGCGCTGATTTCCGGCGGCGAATATACTCTGTCGTCTATTTTCACTCTTGCGGTTTTGTTATCGCCTTCAATAACGTTATACGGAACTTCGCCGAGTTCGCTTTGAACTTCGCTGATCATTCGTCCCATAAAACGTTTAATTGAAAAGACAGTGTTTTGCGGATTTGTTACCGCTTGCCTTTTCGCCGGCTGTCCGATAAGTCTTTCCCCGCTTTTGGTAAAACCAACTACAGACGGAGTCGTTCTTCCGCCTTCCGAATTCGGAATGACTACCGGCTCGTTGCCTTCCATAACCGCAACGCAAGAGTTTGTCGTTCCTAAATCAATTCCTATTATTTTTCCCATTTTATCTACCTCCTAAAAAAAATGCGGCGGGAATAGCCGCCGCTCCGTTTGAATTAAGTTTCAATTATTTAACTTTTATTTCTTTTTCTTCAATTTTCTTCGGCAGCGCTTTTTTCAAATCGACAATAAGCACGCCGTCTTCAAATTTTGCTTCTACGTTATTTGCGTCAACGTTTTCAGGCAAAACGAAGCTTCTTGAGAAAAGACCGTATGATCTTTCGATTCTGTAATAGTTTTTCTCTTTCTTTTCTTCTTCTCTTTTCTTTTCGCCTTCAATTGTAAGAACGTTATCTTTTACGGTTATTTTCAAATCGTCTTTTTTAACGCCGGGAATTTCGGCTTCAACTCTAAGATCGCCGTCTTTTTCAGTGATGTCGATTCTCGGCGAAAATTCCGTATTAAAATGATTTCCGAAAGTTGGGAAATCGTCAAAATATCTTTGTAAATTGTGTGTTAAGTTTTCAAATTCTTTTACCGGGTTTAAGCTTAAAAGTGTCATGGCTCGTACCTCCTTTTTTGTTTAACATCATTGTTGTTGTGCCATATACTTATCAATTTGCGTGCCACAAGCGAAAATCCGAGCTATTTGTTTGTAATTAAACAACTTACAAACTTTACAAAGAATTTGAGGGTCAATTTATTCTGGCAAGATATTTGTCATAATGTCATTATACTGTAATTATGACGCTTTGTCTGCCATTATTGCGATTATCAATTGAGGTGAATAATGTTTAACATCGAAGAATTTGACATCAAATGCAACACTGAAATTATCGGAAGAAATTTCATTTACTTGGATGAAATTGATTCGACGAATTCATTTTTATTAAACAAATCAGAATACAATGAACATGGAACAATTGTATTAACCGAATATCAATCAGCCGGAAAAGGAAGATTGGACAGAGAATGGGTTTCGACAAAGGAAGAAAATCTTCTCTTTTCAATTCTTATAAATGAAGATATCGACGCCGAAAATGTTAATTTAATCGTCTTGGGAAGCTCTCTTGCAGTGGCGCAATCAATTGAAAATCTTTTTCAGCTTCCGGTCGAAATCAAATGGCCCAACGATATTTTAATTGCAGGGAAAAAAGTTTCGGGAATTCTGCTCGAATCATCTTCGAAAGGGAACGTGATTGAAAAAGTAGTTATCGGTTTCGGAATTAACGTCAATCAAACGTCATTCGAGGGACAATACGGCATTCGTCCTACAAGCATTCGTCTTGAAGCCGGTCATCCGGTTAGCAGAGAAAGATTGCTTAGCGAAATATTGAATAATTTTGAAGAAGTTTTAACGCAGATTTTTTCGGATTCCTCGAAAGTATTAAACGATTGGAAATCGAGATGTAAGATGCTCGGCGAACGGATTAAAATCAGCGACGGAGAAAATACAAAAACGGGAATCTTTGAAGACGTTGACGAAATGGGATTTCTTTTGCTGAGAACTCAATCGGGACTTGAAAAAATTCTTTTCGGCGACGTGAGTCTGCGAACGTGAAAAATATGTATTTCGACAATGCGGCAAGCTCCCCGATTGACCCGCGCGTTTTGAAAATAATGAGCGATTTTTCGCGCGATTATTTCGGAAATCCTTCTTCCGTTCATTCATTCGGTAGAAAGGCGAAAGTTATGCTGGAGGAAGCGCGGGAAGTATGCGCTTCTTTTATCAATGCCGATCCTTCAGAAATTTATTTTACATCGGGAGGAACCGAAGCAAATAATTTTATTGCGCGGGGAATTTCACAAACTCTTTTTTCCGATTACAATATTTCCAAAGTATATTCAACCGAAGGCGAGCATCCATCCGTATTGGAATCTTTGAAAAGTCTTGAACAATACGGAATCGTTCATTCATTGCTTAAATTAAACGGCGATTCATCTTTGAACTTAACGGAGCTTTCAAACGTTAACGAAGAATATTCTTTCTTTTCCGTCATTCACACAAACAACGAAACCGGCGCGCGCAACGACTTGCAGAAAATTGTTCATAAGCTGAAGAAGAAAAATGTTTTTATTCATACCGACGCCGTTCAAGCATTCGGTAAAGAACAAATTGACGTAAAAAAATTAAACGTTGACGCGTTAACCGCGTCGGCGCATAAAATCGGCGGACCAAAAGGAACCGGTTTGGCTTATATTAAAAACGGAGTTCCCGTTTCCGGATTGATTTTCGGAGGTTCGCAGGAAAGAAACAGACGCGGAGGAACGGAAAATATCGCGGGCATAATCGGGTTTGCCGAAGCGGTTAAAATCCGTATGAAAGAAATGGAAACTGACGCAACGCATGTTAGAAACTTGAAAAATACTTTTTCAAAAGAATTAAAAAACATTTTTGCCGATAACATTTCGTTTAACGGCGGCGATAATTCTTCCCCCTACATTTTAAGCGTAACGTTCGACCCCGAAAAATTTAAAAACGATACGGAAGCAATATTAATGTTTTTTGATATCAACGGAATTGCGCTCAGCGCAGGCTCGGCGTGCAGCTCCGGAACGTTAAAACCTTCGCGCGTTATTTGCGCGGCGCGAAGAAACGAAGACGAGGCGAAAAGCACAATTAGAATTTCATTCGGAAAACAAAATACTTTGAAAGAAGTTGATTACGCTTTGGAAGTCTTTCGGAAATTCGAGAAGAAATTCAAAAGATAAAATCTTTTTACTTATTCATACCGCAGCGCTTCTATCGGATCGAGGTTTGAGGCTTTAACGGCGGGATAAACGCCGAATAGAACGCCGACAAAAGTTGTAATAAATAGTCCGAGTAAAATCCAGAAAACCGGTAGAACAATGGAAACGTTCAGCATCAAGGAAACAAGATTTCCGCCGATTAGCCCCAGCACAATACCAATGAATCCTCCGATTTGACTCAACACAACGGCTTCAACGACAAACTGCGTGCGGATTACTCCCTTCTTCGCGCCGATAGCTTTTCTGATTCCTATTTCGCGCGTACGCTCCGTAACGGAAACGAGCATGATATTCATAATCCCAACTCCGGCGGCAATCAGCGCAATAAACGCAATTATCGCGGCGCCGAATTTGAAATACTTTGTTATGTCGTTAAATTGTTCTATTAATTGATTATTCGTAATTATTTCAAAATCGTTGTCTTTGCCGGGGGGAACTTTTCTGATCGTTCTTAAAATGCCGATAACTTCCGACATCGTAGCGTCAAACATTTCGGGGCTTTCAGCCATAATTGTGTAATCGCCGCTGCGTCTGTCGCCGTATGCTTTTTCATAAAGAGAAAGAGGAATGACGACAAAATTGTCCTGCGAACTGCCGAGAACGCTTCCTTTCTTTTCAATCACGCCGATTACTTGCAATTTCAAATCGTCTATTTTAATCGATTCGCCGATTGGATTGATCCGCCCGAATAATTTTTCAACCACGTCCGTTCCCAGCAGACAAACATTTCTGGCGTAAAGTAAATCCTGGTTTGAAAACGATCTTCCTTCGGAAACATTCCGGTCTTCAGAACGGAGTTGATCCATATTCATCGCAATCAGCGGAACGTTGGGATTTGTTTTGTTATTGCCGAATTTTACAACTTTATTGCTGCGAAACATTTGAATGCCGACTGCAACCGGCAATCTGGCAAGCGATTTCAATTTCTCCCCGATTTCAATAGTTAAGTTTTCTCTGTTTCTGTATTTTCTACGCGCTCCGTGACCTATATTTATCGCGGGGTATTTTTGAATGATGAAATTATTTGTGCCTATCGAATTGAAAGTATCTTCAACGGTTTTTTGAATTCCGCTGATTGCCGTCATTACAATGATAATTGAAAATAAACCGATACTGATTCCGATAAGCGTTAAAATCGAACGAAGTTTATTTTCCTTGATGGAACTTAACGCCATCAATATACTTTCTTTTATCTGCATTATTCTCTTTCCGAAATTCTATTCATATCTCAAAGCGTCCACCGGATCAAGTTTAGACGCGCGGTACGCGGGAAGAAACCCGCTCACAATCCCAACGAAAAACGATATTCCCAACGCAATGAAAACAATATCAAGCGGCATTGCAGTCGGTAAAAATTGATTGATTATCAAACTTAGCGGAAAAGATACGGCAATCCCTATCACGCCGCCTATCAGACAAATAATCGCCGCCTCCGAAAGAAACTGAAAAAGTATCGACCATGTTTTTGCGCCGATAGCCTTGCGAATTCCTATTTCCTTTGTTCTCTCCGTAACCGAAACGAACATAATATTCATAATTCCTATTGCTCCGACAAAAAGAGAAAGCGCGGTAATCACAAGCCCCGCAATCGAAATTATTCCGACGGTTTTATCGTACATTTCCTTAAACACTTCCTGCTGGTTGATTGCAAAATCGTCAGGTTTGCCGGGAGGCACTTTTCGGTATGTCCGCATCAGCGCTCGTATTTCTTCTTTAACGTCTTCAATGTTTGCCTGCGAGCCGACTTTAACGTCAATCCTCAGCGCTCTCCGCGTTTTTCCCACCACGGATTCAAACGTTTTCAGCGGCATAATTAGCTGTCCGTCCAAACTGAACGAACCGAAAAAGCCGCTTCCCTGTTTTTCAAGAACGCCAACAACTTTGAGCGGAACGCCTCTTATCTTGACTCTTTTACCAAGCGGGTCTTCGTTTGGGAAGAGCGCGTCCGCAATATCCTGCCCGATAACGCACACCTTTCTTCCAGCTTTTGATTCGTATGCGTTTATAAATCTTCCCTTCTCGGGAATCGCTCCGCTCGTTTTTACGTAATCTTCGTTTGTGCCGAACACAAGAGTCGTCGTTGCGGACCTCTCTTTATATTTAACGACTTTGCCGAACGTTCTTTTTGTCGGGGCGATAGCTTCGTAATTTTGCAAATCCTCTTTCAAACGGACAAAATCGTCATAGTCAATATTTTTTCTGTTGCGGTATTGGCTCCAATTGCCCATCGCAAACCAAGGATATTTGTCAATATAAAGAACGTCGCTGCCGAGCGACGAGATTGAATTCATAAACGCGTCGCGTAAACCTACGATTGCGGTTGACATAGTTGTAACCGCGACAATTCCAATGATAATACCCAAAGTGGTTAAAATGGCGCGCATTTTATTTGCTTTAATTGCGCGGAGGGAAATTAAAACTCCTTCGAATAAATCTCTGTAAAATAATTTTATTTTCAAAACTTTATTTCCAAACATTTTTAGAAAAGAAACAAATTCATTTTCGTTTGCTAATATAAACAAATCGAATTGCAAGGCGGCAATGAATTCTTAATTCCAATTCTTTTTGACGTTTTAATGAATTTTTTGTTCCAACTTGCTACTGTTGAATTTGACGTTTATTTTTACCCTGTACATATATTTTTTGAGTTACATACATTATACATTGTTACAGTAAAAAAAAACACTCTATTAAATCAAACTGTCATTCCCGAATGCTTTTATCGGGGATCCATTATGGAACAGATTCCC
>JAADIR010000123.1:1108-9525 GCA_013151245.1 Chlorobiota bacterium | reverse complement strand
AAGGTCTTTTCCCCGGTCCTATTTTTGATGATGGAACTCTTGCGGATGAAAAAGACCCGCGTTTCAAGTTGTTCAAATTAAAAAAAGATTGGGAGAGCCTTCCCGACGGAACCGAACGGGATAAGTACGAGGATAATTACGTTAACTGGCCTATGGAATACGGCGCGCCTTACGAAGACGTTAACGGCGACGGAGAATATACGCCCGACGTTGACACCCCGAAAATATTAGGCGACGAAACTCTTTTCTTTGTCGCAAACGGTTTTGATTCTACAAGCTCTTATAATACTCACGGCTCTCCGCCGACGCCGTTGGAATTTCAAACTACTATTTGGGCTTATGCCAGCGAAGGAATGGAAAATGTAGTCTTCAAAAAATACCGCGTTATCAATAAAGGCGATCAACCGATTGATGATTTTTACTTTACTTATTGGACCGATGTTGACTTGGGGAATGCCGAAGATGATTTATCCGGCTGCGATACTTTGCTGAATTTAGGATATACTTATAACGGCGATAACGACGACGAAAATTTTTACGGACCAAATCCTCCGGCAATCGGATATCAATTAGTGCAAGGACCTATTGTGGAAGGCGATGAATCCGACAGCGCTTACTTTAACGGCGGCTGGCGCAGAGGATTCAAAAATTTACCGATGACTAATTTTTTCAATTATATTAAAGGTTCTAGCGATTATAGCGACGCTCAGCAAGGCGCCTATGAAGGGACATTGGACTTTTACAATTTTTTTCAAACGCTGACAAAATCAGGCAAGGATATATTTGATCCGCACACAAATAAAAAAGCAAAATTTATGACGCCGGGCGATCCCGTTACGGGCGAAGGTTGGTATGACGGACAAGGCTGGCCGTTTGGAGATTATCATCTGCCGCCGAGAGATGTGAGATTTACCGTGACAGCCGGACCATTCAATTTTGAACCGGGCGACACGCAAGAAGTTGTTTACGCAATTCACATAGCGCGCGGAACTGACAATTTGAACAGTATTACAAAATTAAAAGAGCAGGCAATTGCGGTTCAGCAATTTTACAACGGAAAAATATTAACAAGCGTCGGCAATGAATTTGTTTCGACGCCGGAAAAATTTGAGCTTTATCAAAATTATCCGAATCCGTTCAATCCTGAAACGATAATAAAATATCAATTGGCTTCAAAAAGCAGAGTGGAAATTATTGTTTTCGATATTCTCGGAAGGAAAGTAGCGACTCTTGTAAATAAAGAACAATCATCCGGTTATCATAAAGTTGTATTCAACGGTAAAAATTTATCAAGCGGAATTTATCTGATAACGATGAAAACGTCCGGCTTTCGTAAAACGGTTAAAGCTTTGCTGCTGAAGTGATTGAGGTCCGGAAAAACTATTATTAAACTTAGCCGGAATTATTTAAAGTTGGTTCTTTTTGACTATAAATATTGTCAGAAAATGAGTAATATTCCGATATAATTTCCCGGGTTTAATAAGTAATTATGAAAATTCGAAGATTCGTCATAATATTTTTTTTCTTGCAGACTGTTTTTTTCGGGAAAAGTTTTTTCGTAATACCGCAGAAAAGCGATAATGATAGTAAATTATCCGCATCCGTAATTATTAACGATTCGTTTCAAATAAAAGCGTTAACGGATTCCTGTTGGAAATACAGAAGCAACGATCCGCAAAAAGCTCTCCGGTTCGGATTGGAAGCTCTTAAAATGACGGAAGAAACGGGCGTCAATAAATACAAATCCAGAATTTTAAGTTTTATCGGCGTAGTTTACAGAAATATAGGCGATTTGGATAAGGCGTTAGTTTATTATTACAAATCGCTAAATGTTTCAAAGCAGTATAAGGATTCGATACAACTCGGTTACAGTTACGAAAATTTGAGCGATTATTATTATAAAAAAGCGTCTTATTCGGTTTCGCTTGAAAACGGACTTACGGCGTACGAAATATTTTCTAAAATCAATAACGATGCGGGTAAGGCTTATAGTTTAAACAACTTAGGCGAAATTTATCTGAAACAAAAAAATTATGAAAAGGCTTTGTCTTTTTTTGAACAGGCGGCTGAGTTAAGAAAAAAAAATAACGATAGGCGGGGTTTTGCAAAATCATTGATCGGGTTGGCGGAAGTTTATGCCGAAACCGGCAAGGCGAAAAAAGCCGAAAATACATATAACAGATCGCTTTCAATAAGTAAAAAAATCAATTATAAAAAAGGAATCGGATCGGCGCTTGCCGGATTATCGGAGATATATTTTAACCGGGGCGACTTCGCTCGTGCGCTTGCGCTGGCTGATTCATCGTTAACAATTGATAAAGCAATCAAAAATAAGTACGGAATAATAAAAAACTTTAACCGTTTAGGATTGATCAATTTTAAAATGAGCGACTTTGATCTGGCAAAAGATTATTTTATTAAAGCCGGCAAATCCGCAAAATCAAGCGGTCATCTGGACCAGGAGATGGAAAGTTATAAAAATTTGGGCGTGCTTTTTTCAAGTAAATCAAACTATAAATTAGCTTACTATTACTATAAAAAATATATGTCGCTTAAAGACAGTATTTACAGTCGGGAAAAAATGGGAAAAATTGCCGATTTACAAACGACATTTGCCGTGGCAAAAAAAGAATTGGAAAACTCGATTTTAAAAAAAGACGTCGAATATCAAAAAACTTTAGGCAAACTGTTCGTCCTTATTTCATTTATAACGATAATAATAATTATTCTTTTTGTCATGAAAAATCGCGCAAACAGAAAAGCAAATCATCTTCTTACCGAGTTGAATAATTCAAAGGATAAATTCTTTTCCATCATTGCGCATGATTTGAAGAATCCGTTTATGGGACTTCTCGGCTACACGGAGCTGCTCTACAAAAATTACGATTCCCTGTCCGAAGAAGATATCAAAGAAGCCGTAAAGTCGATGTATAATATGTCGCGAAATTTATTCGATCTGCTCGAAGGTTTGCTCGAATGGTCGCGCGCGCAGACGGGAAGAATGGAATACAATCCGTCTCTTTTTAAGCTTATCGAAGAATCGACTAATGTAGTTGAGCTTTTTATAGGAAACGCAACTGAAAAAAGAATTACGCTGGTAAATGATATTCCGCAGAGTTTGCTGCTTTATGCCGATAGAAAAATGGTAAATACGATTTTGAGGAATTTAGTAGCCAACGGAATAAAATTTACTAAACCGGGCGGATCGGTTAAAATTTGTGCCGAAGAAACGGAGAAAGAGGTAACGGTTTGCGTTGAAGATACGGGAATAGGGATGAGCGAAGAAGAACTGGGCAGCTTATTCAGGATTGATATTCACCATACCACTCTTGGAACAGAAAATGAAGCGGGCACGGGAGTTGGATTAATATTGTGCCGAGAGCTTGTTAAAATAAACCGTGGAAGAATTTGGGCTGAAAGTGAAATAAACAAAGGGAGCAAGTTTAAATTTACTCTGCCAAAAAAGAAAGTATAAAACCATTAGACGTTATTTTTTTTCTTCCCAATCGGTAAGTTTTCCGTCTCTGAAAAAATATGTAATCTTTCCGTAGCTCCACTGAGTAAAGACGCCCCACTTTTCAACGTTTTTGTCAATTTTATCCGGTTCGCCCCAGCTGTCGCGCAGCATTTGTTCGGTCATTCCTTTCCATACTTTGCCCGCCGCTATGTTTCCCCCCGTTTTTTTTCCGTAACGGAGAAGCATTAGCTCTTGTTTTTTCAAATTAAGCCGGTCGTCGAAACTGGCAAGATAGTTTTGCAGACTGTCCAACTCGGCTTTCAGTTTAGCCGTTTCCGCTGAAAGCTGTTCTTTCGCTGACGTAAGACTATCAAGCTGCAATTTATAATTCGTTTTTGCGTCTTGTCCGAACGCCGCGCCGGCAAACAGAAGAACAAACGACAAGGCTGAAAGAAATGTTCTGATTTTCAAAATAAAATCTCCAAAATTTGATTCGCAATTATATTAATAACTTATGAAAATAACCAGAAAAAACTTTGTAAATTCTCATTTCCAAAATTAATATGCAAATTTTATTTGCTTCCGTAAACTTTTACTTGAAGCAGTAAAAAATTAGTATTATATTTCGAATTCTTTTTTAAGATTGTTGAATAAAAATTTTTGTTGGGCGCGTAGCTCAGTGGTAGAGCATCTGCCTTTTAAGCAGAGGGTCGATGGTTCAAGCCCATCCGCGCTCACGAAACCCGATGTAATCAATGCATCGGGTTTTTTGTTTTAAAGAATAAATCTTGGCGAAAGACGGCGAGAAGTTTATCCCGCGAATCAACAAGAAGCGGGAAGCCCATCCGCGCCCGCAAGTTAAAACCTTGTAAACATTGAGATTGCGAGATTTTAACGCGTTCGTTGAAAATATTTAAGCTATCCATCTGAGAAAAAACTGCTTTCGGAATAGCGCCAAGAAGGAAGATTATGGAAACAAAGTATTAATTATAGCTTTCATTTTTTATTTCCCAAAATGAAATGCAATTCCAAAATCGACTCCGAAATAACCGGCGTTTACAGAATGTTGAGAAAGCGTTTGAGTTTCATCAAGAGTTTCGAATTTGCCATCCGACTTATTAGAAGAGATTGTCGGAACGTCGATTGACGGAATAAACGATTTTGTTATTCCTACAAAAAATGAAAAATTTTTCGAAGTGTAATAGTCTAATCTAGCTGTCAAGAGCAGTCCAAATTCGGTATTCTCAAATTTAAAGTCCCCCCTATCATTTCCACGCTCTTTAAGAAAACCGTAAATTGTAATCAAATTGTAACTTAATCCACCCGCCATAGAAAAACCGAGCCCGCTTTTTCTTGCCCATGGTTGATGAAAAACATACTCGGCTAATAAAGCGTAAGAAGTTCTATTAACTTTTTCGTTCTGAGAATTTATACCCTTGATATAAACGTTAAAAGGAAAAGGATTAACCGAGAGTCCGATTCTTAAATTATTTACGACGCTGTACGAAAGCATAATTTGGAAACTTGCAACATCGCTATGATCAACAGGATAATTCACACTGAAACCCCAACCGGAAGTTCGTCCTCCGAATCCCGACGAATTGAAAGCGTTAATTATTTCTTGATTTGCGGATGAAGATATATAAACTCCGCAAACAGAAATATGAAATTTTGAGCTTTCATCTTGAACCTTCTTTAATTTCCCGCCCGTTTTTTTGTTTACTATACCTTGATCTGCGGCGAAGTGGGAAACCGGTTTAGGTTTATATGAATTGGACGATTGAACAATTTTCCGCGTCTCTTTTATTTTGGGGGAGATGTAGTAGGAATGTTCCAGTAAATAACTTCGCGCATTTCTGAATTTTTCAATATTTCCCGCAATATTAAATTCGTAGTCGCTTCCGCCGGACGCTCCAATCGCTCCGCCTATAAGCGAGGCGGGCAACCCGAAAATAATTAAACTGCCAATTATTCCCTCCAAGGGCGAAGGAGTCATAAACCCGTCTTCGGAGCTTGCGCTAAGACCCACAACAATTGAGGGAAGGACCGCGACGCCAAGACCGATTAAAGCTCCGTTCCAAAAGTCCCCTTCTTTCACAATAAAAATGCTATCAATAAATCTATAGCTTATATTAATTGAATTTGTCCAAACTTCTTCTGAATTTAAATTGGTAAACTGCTTTGTAAATATTACGGAAGAATCGCTGACAAACAGCAAACGACCGATTTTTTTCCTTCCGTCGATTGTTTTAATTATTACCGTGGAATCCGCTTCGAGATAGTTTACGTCAGTCTGAATTGTATTTGACGAATCGGGGTTTGATTGAATGCCCCAAACATTAACAAACAGCAGCATAATCAAGCTAAACCAAGTTAATACGAACTGAACCGAACGTTTCATTTTAATCTCCCTCATTTATTCAAATTTCCGTTTAAAATATCCGGGAAGATTCCAATTTAATTGTCATAAAAATGTCAAAGATTTGTAAAAATTTTATTGCCGGATGAATGACCTTTAAAAATGTTCTCCGGTTTTAGGGCTTTTGGTTGACGGCATTAACGCAATATTAATTGGTTATTAAAACCGGTCTGTTCCAGCCAGAAAAAACCAATGAAGGATGCGTTTATTTTACAAATTTATATCCGATCTTATGAACGGTGATAATATTTTTAGGTTCAGCCGGATCGTCTTCGATAAGTTTTCTGAGAGAGAGCATATAATTATCCACCGTGCGCGTTGTGGGAAAAGCGTCGTAACCCCAAACATCGTCTAAGAATTTGCTTCTGCTTATCGCTTCTCCCTCGTGTCGGATGAAGTATTTCATGATTTTAAATTCCGTTGAGGATAATTGAATAGGTTTTCCGTTTTTATACGCTTCAAATTTTTTGAAATCTATTTTAACGTTCCCGAAAGAATATTCGTCAATCTCTTTTGTAAATCCCGATTTTCTACGGAGCAACGCTCTTATTCTTGCTTTTAATTCACGCAGGCTGAAGGGTTTTGTTACGTAATCGTCCGCTCCTATTTCAAGACCGATCACTTTGTCCATCTCTTCCTTTTTACTTGTAAGCATTAAAATGGCGGAATCAATTCCGCTGATTCTGAGATCTCTGCAAATATCGATTCCATTTTTGGAAGGAAGCATAATATCAAGCAGAATTAAATCATAGTTTCCCCTTAACGCTTTTTGGCAACCTTTTCCGCCGTCTTGTTCCAAATCGACTTCATAATTTTCTTCCGTCAATGAATCAGAGAGTCCCATTGAAATTGCCGGATCGTCTTCAATAATTAATATTTTATTCATCGCCGTCTCCCAACGGAAAAAGAAGAGTAAAATTGCTTCCTTCTCCTATTTTACTTTTAATTTTTATCTCGCCGCCGTGAGCGTTCATTATATGCTTAATGATTGCCAGTCCCAGTCCCGTTCCTTTTTTGTTTTTAACCGCAAAGTCTTCCGAACGGAAATAGGGAGTTAAAACCTCTTCTAATTCATCCTCTTTAATTCCGATTCCTTTATCTTCAACGGACACGGCAAAGTAATTATCAGCCGCATAAGCTGAAACGATTATTTCTTTTCTAGCTTCAGAATATTTAACGGCATTGGAAATTAAATTTATCATAGCTTCAATAAGGGCGTCTTTATCGGCGCGGATTATTAGTTCTCTTTGGGCAAGTTTTGTGATTACTTTAAACTTTTGCATTTTAAGAGGATATTCCATCAATTTCAGCGCTTCTTCTACTACTTCATTTAAGTTAACGTAGCCGAAATGATATTCCTTAATCCCTTTTTCAATCTTTGCATAATCGAGCGCTCCGTCAATTAATCTTGTGAGTCTGTCGCTTTCCCCTTCAATTATTTTAAGATATTCAGACCTTTTCTCCGGAGAAATATTCCGGTTGGTACGGAGCATTTCCGAAAACATTTTAATTGACGTCAGCGGAGTTTTGAGGTCGTGTGAAACCGTGGAAACAAACAACGACTTAAGTTCATTTAATTCTACAAGTCTTTCTGTTTCCAGTTTTTCTTCGATTAGTTCTTCTTGAAGTTTAATTCTCTCTATCGCCGAAGCCGCGCTTTCGGCTATTGCGGATAGCAAATCAATATCCTCAACGGTATAGCGGATTCCCGCTTTCTTCTCTTTTAGTAATATAATCCCGAAAAGATTATTAGATTCACTCTTAATCGGTATTAATAATTCGAAATCGCAATCCGGAATAAAACCCTTTTCATAGTAATTTATATCGGCGTCCGGTTCCACTGATTTTTTTTTAGCTAAAGGTAATGAATCGATAATCTCCTTTGTTAAGCCATTGACGTCAAAATTACTTTGAGAGATATTTTTGCAATTTTCTTGAATAACCCCGTTAAATTGAATTCCGGACAAACCGGTAAAAAAAACTGAAATACCTTCAACCGGAATTGCCTCTTCTATTCTTTCAATTATTTTACCGGAAATTGATTTAATATCGTTATCATGCCTTATGTCGTCTATGAATGACTTTAAAACTTTCCGGAAGTTGTATTGAATTCTAAAATATTTTTTATTTACAAACTCTTGTGTTTTCGAGTTGACCGGCTGAAAAAACAGAGCTATTAAGAGCGCGGTAATTACAGGCGGAATGACGCTGTTATCTATTTTTAAGAACTCCGTGATGAAAACAATAACAACCGCGTAAACAATTATCAACAAACCGATAACCGCCGAATATACAATGCTCCTTTTTATTATTACATCGATATCCAACAATCGATAACGAACGATTGAAATTGCAAAAGTAACCGGAATAAAAAGCACAAGCAGCAAGAGAAATTCTTCGGGAACAAGTCCGTTGGAAAACACTAATGAAGGAATCACCCACAAAATTAAAAACCCAATTAAACTAACAGAGAAGCCGAACATTATCCAGCGCAGTTTTTTGCGTTCATATTCCTCGACGGTTGAAAAATAAGTGTATATG
>JAADIR010000123.1:0-1051 GCA_013151245.1 Chlorobiota bacterium | reverse complement strand
AAAATATATGTAAATATAAACGTAGCGATTCAATAGTTTTCAGATCTACAAAATTTAAGAATGAAACGGATTGAAGAATGAATATAACGGTTGAAACGGAAATCAACATTATTTTAATAATTAAATATCTTTTCGGTTTGCTGTCACGCAGACTCAAAACAAAAAGAATGAAGAAGAATGGGACAAATGAATAAGCTGCGGAAAATACAATTCTTAAAAATTTCCCTAATTCATAAGGTTCAATGGCATAATTCCCCCAGGTTGTAGCGATAATAACCGCTGTAGAAACACAGCCTGCGTGGAATAATCTGGCGGATTTTAAGTCCGGTCTTTTTACCAACACGAAAATTCCAGTCAATAAAAAGAAAAGACTGACGAACGACGCAATAATCAAATACGCCGACCGGTAAAATGGAACGGTTTTTAGTCGTACTTCGATCTCGGTGTTTTTATTTTTTAGAACAACCGCAACTTTGCCGCCAATCGGAATTGCGTCGGTAATACATTCAATCTCTTCAACGTCTTTAACATTATATCCGGCGACACCGGTTAACGTCTCTTTTTCCGCAATAGAATTTAACTTTCCTTCTCTACCGATAACAACAAGTTTGTTATTCTTTTTTTCTAACTTAAACGGTAAAGCGGCTTTCTGTGAAATGTGATAAATACCTGCGGCGCAAATAAATAATATTACTGCGTCAACAAATAAAATAATAATTAGAGGTATGTTTTTTTTAATCATTTGTAATCCAAATGAAGAAAAACATTTATACGTAAAAAATTATAATGTAATATAATATAATGAATTAAATGGTAGTTTGCTCAGAGAGAAATTCCGGCGAACGAGAAATTTATCCCGCGAATTATCCATTGCTGTTTACCGCGATATAGTATTGTCAATTAATTCCTTCCCGATAAAAAAACATCGGGACAGGTAATTTTTTATGCCTGCCGAGTGTAATTGCTTTTTTATTACACAGCGGTAAAGAAATTTTGAAGATTAATTTAAGAATTAATGAATGGATGATGGACTGAATGAAAAATTCAAATC
>JAADIR010000198.1 GCA_013151245.1 Chlorobiota bacterium | reverse complement strand
AAATTCAATCAGTCAAACCGAAACATTAATTGTTACGCTCAAAATTCCAATTATCCATCCGTCTCCGCTGCGCTACGCCGTGACAGGTTCCGTCTCCGTTGCGCTTCCGGCTTCACTTTGTTGCGCCGAGACAAGCCGCCGAGATAAATTATCCATCCGTCTCCGCTGCGCTTCGCCGAGATAAATTATCCATTATCCATTGCGGTTTACCGCGCCGCTGTAAATGAGATATTTAATTGAATTAAAAAAAGTATTTACATAACTTTGTTAATCGAACAAAAAAGTCTGGAAGTAATGAAAAAACCGGTCCAATTTGCCTTTGTAATTTTTAGGGATTTGACAATAGGGTTTCTCTGCCTTTTTTTTGCCGGTTTCGCAAACGTTACATATAAGTATTTTCAAACCGATCAAGAAAATAGTCGCTTATACTGCTGCTGCGCGGGAGAGATGGTTGAAGAATGCAATTGTTCCGGCGGCTGCTGTTCTTCCGAAAATGATTTTTCCCTATCGCTTACAAAACGATCATGCGGAGAATCAAAAATATTAAAAACCGTTTCGATAGAATTAATGTTTACGTTTTGTTTATTTGAATATCCGAACGCTTTTCCGAATAGATACAAACCGATAAACGGTTATGATTTTTCAAAATATCTGCCGTATATTTCAACAATCGACAAACCGCCTCAAAATTCCTTTGTTATTTAGTTATACTAAAACCAATTATTAAAACAAGACTCCGTTTGCAGGAACGTCCTTATTGCGCTCTAATAATTTCAGCGGGAATAAGAGATCCTTATTATTTGAACGGATGTGAACAGTCTTTAAAATTGTAAAAATTTGAAACGGGCTTGATATTATTATATCGTCTGTTTCTTTGGATAACTTTAACTATTTACGAAGGAATATCAGATATGAGACAATTAAAATTGATTATTACAATTCTCTTTTTACTATTAGCAATATCGGCTTGCAGCGAAGACAATCCGGTTGAAAACGAAGCGGCGGATCCCGCGGAAGGACTGACCAAAATCGCCGAATATTCGTTTTCCGACACTTTGGCGACGCTTTACACTGACGCCGAAATAGAGACGGGATACTGCAAGTTTTACCTTAAACTCACAAAAGTATCGGACAACTCGCCGATAGAAAACGCTGCGGTATCGATGAAAACTTTAATGGATATGGGAACAATGAAGCATTCGTCGCCGATGGAAAATCCGGCAAGCAATCATGCCGTTAACGGTTTGTTTGAATGTGCGGCGGTATTTATTATGTCGGGAATGTGGGAAGTAACATTTGTGATCAATGAAGGTTCCGAATTTACGACGTCGCTTGACGTATCCGCGACCGAACGGGTAAGAAATATAGTAGGCTCCGACGACAAAACCTATTTTGTAACTTTAATCGAACCGATGAAACCGTTAGTAGGTATGAACGATTTTGAAGTTTGCGTTCACCAAAGGGAAAGCATGACGTCTTTTCCCGCCGTTGAAGATGTAAACATTGTTATGACGCCGAGCATGCCTTCAATGGGACACGGCTCGCCGAACAATGAAAATCCGGTTCATAAACAAAACGGACATTACTTGGGAAAAGTTAATTTCACCATGACGGGCGATTGGCTGGTTGAACTCTATTTGAGCAGAGCGGATTCCCTTTTGGTTACAAGTTTTGATATCACATTATAAAAGAACTTTCGGGACATATCGCTGATGAATACAAAAATTATTTATTTAGTAATGATCTCTTTTTTGACTGTTGCCTCAATAACGGGGCAACGTCAAATCAGAGGAGAAGTAACAGACGCAGCAAGCGGAAAAGGAATTCCGTTTGCGAACGTTTTGGTTCTAAAAGAAAATATCGGCGCGGCGTGCGATGAAAACGGAATGTTTGCGCTTAATTTGCCATCCGGAACTCACAACGTTAAAATTAGCGCCGTCGGCTATCAACCGGAAACGATGTTAATAAACGGAGAAATTAAATACAACGGCGAGTTGAAAATACGGCTTAAACGAAAAACAATAGAACTCTCCGAAGATGTCGTGATTTATGCGTCCGAAGAACCTTCGAAAATTGAAGGATGGTTGAATTCAACCGACGACGTAATGCAAAAAGCCGAAGGCGTTTCCTTGCAGCGTCGGGGAAACTATGCTTTGGAACCCTCAATAAGAGGAATGAGCGCGGGACAGATAGGCGTCGTTGTTGACGGGATGAAAATATTTTCCGCGTGCGTTGACCGTATGGATCCGGTTACGGCGTATGTTGAAGTTGAAAACTTAAGAAAAATGGAAGTTAGCAAAGGAGCGTTCGATTTAACGCAAACTTCCGGCGTCGGCGGAACTATCAACATGGTTACGCAGAAAGCAAACTTTTCAACGCCGCTTTCGGTTCAAGCCGATATGGGTTACGAATCGGTTTCTCAACTGCGGAGATTCGGCGGCGAAGTTAATTTCTCCAATGCCAACTTGGCGGTCAGAGGAACATATTCGATGAAAAACTCTTCCGATTATTACGCCGGAAACAACGCCAAAATAGAAAACTCCGGTTTTAATAAAAATAATTATACGCTTAACTTTACGAATAAATTCAACAATAATCACAGTCTTGAATTTGCCTTTATCGGAGACAACGCATACGATATCGGATATCCGTCCCTTTTAATGGACGCAACCAAAGCATTATCGCAGATTTACAGATTGGAGCACAAATGGAACATCCCTTTCTCCGCTCTGCAATACGTCAACACAAAAATCTATTACAACAGAATAGACCATTGGATGGATGATTATAAACGGGACGTTACGCAGCGTCCGGTTATGACAAACATGTATATGCCGATGTTCGGAAAAACCAGAACCGCAGGCGCGATGGCGGAAATGCTTTTTCTTGAAAACGCGCATAATTTAAAAGTGATTCTCGATTTATATAGAATGTCCGCCTTCGCGGATATGACAATGATCAGCGTTTTCGACGACGTTTCGGATATGTATCTCATTAATATCGGAGACGCCGTATTAAATAACGGCGCGGTTACTTTTGACTATAATTGGATACCGTCCGGCAAGCTCAGATTTCGCGTCAACTTACGATACGACGTTTCTTTCCGCAACATTCACAACAAAGACGCGCGAAGACTTCTCGAAGGTTATTGGAACGAAAAAATAGAAGAAAAAAAATACGGCGCTTTCAGCTTTAGCGGCGCTTTGGAATATGAATTTCTCAAAGGGGTTGCTTTCCGATTGGCTTTAGCTCAAAGCGAAAGATTGCCGACGCACATTGAGAACTACGGATTCTATTTATATAATTACACCGACAACTATTTTTACACCGGCAACCCGAATCTAAAAACGGAGCTTAGCAGACAAATCGAGCTTTCTACCGAGTTTTCTTCAAGTTCATACAGATTCTCTTTGAGCGCTTTTTATAATAACGTTGAAAATTATATCAGCGGGCTGTTACAATCCGAAGAGTTCAAAGTCTTCGAGAATATTTCTTCTGCGTACCTTACCGGAGGCGAGTTATCCGGCAAAATCGATTTAACTTCAGGATTAAAATTCTCCGCCGGACTCTCTTACGTTTACGGCTATAATCGAGAATACGACGAACCCCTTCCGATGATACCCCCTTTGGAAGGGAACTTCGCCTTGCATTTTTTCGGTAACGGATACCGTTTTTCGTTCGGAGGAAGATTTGCCGGAGAGCAAAACAGAATAGCAAGCGCAACAACTTCCGAAGACAAGACGGCGGCTTTTATTGTCTTTGCTTTCAGGGGGCAAATAGACTTGCGGGATTATGCCGAGTTAAAATTTGGAGTGGAGAACGTCGCGGATAAATATTATAACGAACATCTCGCAATAAATAATCTTCCCGGAAGAGGACGAAATTTCTACGCCGGAATAAGCGTTTTATTCGATAAATTGTTTTGATAAACGCATGAAATAATTTTTCGAATAAAGAACGTTTTGAAAATAAAATTAAAAAGCCCGAATCAAATAATCCGGGCTTTTTTCTGTGGGGACAGTTTCCATCTACTCATCTCTGAGGAAGGAGTTTAAACCTTTAAATATTTTATCCTGAAGTTTTGCCGATTTTCCGTTGAAATACGATTCCGTATTTTCAGACGACGAAATAATAACGTTCTTACCATCCTCAAACGATTGAAGGAGAATCTCTCTTTTTCCGCCCGAGTCGATTCTTACGCGGCGGGTGAATTTATCCGCGGAAAGTCCTTCCGGCAATTCGTCCACAAATGCGCTACTGCTTAAACGGCTTAGCGGACGGATGTAGTTGGCGACTTTTGCGGAATCAAGCTCTACGTCTCCCGCTTTCCATTTATTCCCGACTTTCACCATTTGGAAGGAACTATCCGCCGGATAATCGAACGAGATTCTTGTCCAGTTTTTATAATCGTCGTTAATCAACCTGTTGTTCCTGAACGAATTGGCGTCGCGGTTGAAAGAAGTACTTAAGAAACCGTTTACTTCATAAACTTCTTTTTCGTCGGCGAGCCGAACGAATGAAGTCATTGAACGCGTTTGCTGTTTGTAAGAAAATTTTCCGATAACAATATCAAGCGCAACGTCCTTCCCATCCAGCGCTTTTACCCGCGTTCCGCTTGTATCCACTTGAAAAGCGGCCCATTTCGATTCGCTGCGCGAGGCAAGGCGGATTGGTTTAATGTCGGTTAGCTGCGAAAAGACGGCTTTTATTTTCTGCGGAGGAACGGTTACGCTTTTTTTCTCCAAAGCAACCCGCCAAACGCCGTCTTCGTTTTTAAACAGCCTAATCTCTTTGTGATTGTGTCCCTTCGGATAGATGAGAATTTGATTGACCGAAGCAGTATCAATATCTGTCAAGTCTGTTTTGAATGTGCTTTCTTTTTTCCCCGCATCGAAAAAAAACATTATCAAAACAATTACGGCGAGAACGCCGAAAATAATTCCGTATTTTTTTAAAGTATTATCGCTACTCATAATCTATCGAAGCCAATTTATTTCTGATTGCTTTATTTATTCTGAAACGGAAAAGTCCGTAACCGATGACTAAAAATATCGGGAGCAAAAAATTCATATAGCGGATTAAAGTTTTTGTTCCGTCTTCAAGCTGCGAATCCAAAGGACGCGACGTAACCCCTTTTGTTCTCAATTCATTCAGACCGGTGTCGTCTGAAAGCCAATCTATTGAATTTACAAAAAGGCTTATGTTATCCGGCTGAAGCTGCTGAGCTTTTTGTCCTTCGCCGTTAACCGCAAAGTCGCCGTCTCCGATAACGACCATTTTTGTTTTTGCGCCGTTGAAATTTCCTTCAAGCGCAACGGCAAGGGGAACGCGGCTGTCGGTAAAATCGGATGCGCGCCAGTTTTTCTGAATATCAAAATAAACCGGCAGCGTTTTGATTGCAGAGCGGTCGGATGAGAAAACCAAATCCGTAACATTTACGGTCGAATCCGCGCCGGTATATTTCACGGAACTTACGTACGGAAAAAGAACTTCTTCGAGCCCCTTTGTAATCGGGTGGTCGGCAAAGTTAGTTGCAATCGGGACGTAAGGGAATTTGACGGGAGTGTTGATTTGGAAAAATCCCTGCTGCTGACGCACCATAATGGAACTGCAATGCGCGTCTATTACGAAATCTTTCCCGACTTCAATTCCGTACTTGGCGAGCCATTTTCCCATTCCGGTTGAAACCGCTTCGCCGGCTAACGATTGTAAATTTCCGTCAACTCGGTTAAGCGCGACAAAAACCCTTCCGCCGCGCGCTAAAAAATCATCGAGATACTTAAAATAATTTTCCGGTATCGAATCTTTAGGAGCGACTATTGCAATTGTGTTCATATCCGCGGGGACGCCGGAAGTATCGGAGAGCGAAAATGTTCTTACGTCGTGCGTAACCGAAAGAATTGAAGTTAACTGCTGCATCGACGAAAGTATCGGTTCGCCGTTCCCAAGCATAAAGCCGACTTTCGGTTTATCTTTTATTGCTATCTTCTTTATGTTCGAAGAAAGTTCGTATTCAATCGCGGCTCCCGGCTGAATGAACGGAATTACTTCCTTTTGATCGCCCATCTGAACTATCGCTCCGAGATAAGCGCGCTGCTGTTTCATCTGGTCGCGCTCCCGAACGTTAATCATCACCGGACGGATTCCGTTTTGCTGCGCTTCCGTTTCTGTTTTCTGATCTTTATTAGGATTGATAAAATCATAAACAACCATCCCTCCGGAGCGGTTATTATATTCCACTAACATATCTCGGAAATCTTCGCGCACTTTGGCGACGTTGGGAGGAAGGTCTTCCGAAAAATAGGCTGTTATCGTTACCGGCTCGGTTAATGAATCAAGAATGTTGAGCGTTGCGTCGCTTAGACTGTAAATTCGGTCTTCGGTAAAATCGAGCCGCGTAAAGAAACGGTCGCCTATTATGTTCAGCAATATCACAATTCCTATTGCCAGTACAATTGTCGTCAATAATTTTTTCTTTGTCAGCATCTTTAATCTTCTACTACATTTCTTTTTGATAAAATACTTGAAGCAAACATTAAGCTTAAATAAGTTAAGGACCCGAAATAGATTAAGTCGCGCGTGTCAATAACTCCGCGCGCCATAGAATCGTAATGAGTCGAAAGACTTAAATAATTCAAAACTTGACCAATAAGTCCGGTGGAATTTGAAGCAAGCACGTTGAAAATAATCATAAAGAAAACTCCAATAAAAAGCGAAAGGAGAAAGGAAACAATCTGATTATTCGTAACGCTGCTGGCGAAAATGCCGATTCCAATTAAGGTTGCGCTGAATAAAATCATTCCGAAATAGCCGCAGATAACCGCGCCGTGATCAATGGGACCGAGAAGCGCAACCGTTATGTAATATGGAATTGTCATTGCAAGCGCAATCATTATTAAGAGTAAACTTGCAAGGAACTTACCCGTTACAAACTGCCAATCACTCACGGGTTTTGTCAGAAGCAGTTCAATTGTTCCGCTTCCTTTCTCTTCGGCAATCATGCGCATTGTTAGGGCGGGGATAAAAAAGAATAGCGTCCAATACGCCACTCCGAAAAACGGCTGTAAGGTTGCCTGACCGATGAAGAAAATATCGGAACCGTAAATCCACGTAAAGAACCCGCTCATTCCCAAAAATACTATAAGAAGTATGTAAGCTATGAGGGAATTAAAAAACGAGTTCAGTTCTTTTTTTGCAATAATCCAAATCTGTTTCATATCACTTTAAAGTTAATTCTCTGAAAATATCTTCAAGTTTTGTTTCTATCGGAGTCATTTCCGTAAGCGTCCATTTGTTGTTAACGCATAAATTGAATATCGGCTTGCGGGACGATTCTCCGTTTTTGCTCTCCGCCATATATACGTTCTCTTCATTAGGAACGGGATCAACCAAATCAATTGTTTCTACGCTTTGGAGCGCGGTAATAACCGCGTCGGAGCCGGGAGCGTCTTCAATTTTTATGCGTAGAATTTCTTCGCCCTGCGCTTGTTTTCTCAAAGACTCGGAAGTGCCGTCCGCTACGATTTTGCCGTTATTAATAATAAGTATCCTGTCGCAAGTCGCTTCTACTTCGGGAAGAATGTGAGTGCTGAGAATAACGGTTTTTTCTTTCCCGATTTCTTTAATCATTTCGCGGATCTCCACAATCTGATTCGGGTCCAAACCGGACGTCGGTTCGTCGAGAATTAGAATTTCCGGATCGTGGATCAACGCTTGAGCCAGCCCGACCCTTTGGCGGTATCCTTTCGAAAGTTCGCCGATCTTTTTATGTTTTTCTACATTCAGACCCGTTATTTTTACCATTTCAACAATTCTTTGTTGAAGTTTAGATTCCGGAACGCCCTGTAATCTTCCAACATATTCAAGATAGTCAAGCGCCAGCATATCGGTATAGAGCGGATTGTTTTCCGGCAAATAGCCGATATTCTTTTTAATCTGTTCGGGATTTGTCAGAATTGAATAATCGCCCACTTTGACGTCTCCGTGCGTGGGAGCCATGTAACAGGTAATTATTTTCATTGTTGTGGTTTTTCCGGCTCCGTTAGGACCAAGGAACCCGAGGATTTCGCCGGGCTTGACTTCGAAGGATATGTTATCGACTGCGTTTTGCGTACCGTATCGTTTCGTTAGGTTTTCTACAACTATTTGCATCGATCTATTTTATTTTTAGTTAATTGAAATCGTCAGTCTTTCAAACTTTGTAACAAACAAAAAACTTTTACAACGGAAGAAATTTTTAAGTTCCAGAATTTCTAAAAAATTTTTAAAAAGAAAACAAATTTTGGCAAAACCGTTCTAACCGTCGTCGCGAGGAATCCCGAAGGCTTTCGGGCGACGCGGCGATCTGTCGGTTTTGGGAGAACGTTGATTTTTGAATAGATTGCAAATCATCGGTAGCCGCGGGCTTCATGCCCGCGTGAATGCGCCGTGAAGAGCAACTAACAATTTATCGCGGCGAAGCGCAGACGGA
>JAADIR010000138.1 GCA_013151245.1 Chlorobiota bacterium | reverse complement strand
CGTCCCGACGATTTGTCGGGAAGTCTCGTCGACCCCGCAGAAAAAAAGGAAGATTATAGTCTTCCTTTTTTCTTTTTAAATGGATTTGGCTCTCGGCTCAATCGCTGCAACTGCGGGCGGGGAAAATATTCCAGTCGCGGAATTCCTTGGAAAATTGTTTACTATGAAAAATACAATTCAAAATCGGAAGCAATTAAAAGAGAAAATAAAATTTAAAAAAAAGAAAAGCGAAAAATTCATTGAATATTTAATTAATGGCGCAGGAGGTCGTCCCGACGATTTGTCGGGAAGTCTCGTCGACCCCGCAAAAAGCTCGATTTGTTTCGGGCTTTTTTTGTTTTAAACAACTTTCCAAATATATGTTTTACGTTTATATACTTTATTCCGAAAATATCGACAAATTTTACGTTGGATACACGTCTGACTTAACAAAACGAATTGCGCGTCACAATAGCGGATGGGGCAAGTTTTCAAGTCGGGGGGCTCCTTGGAAAATTGTCTATTTTGAAAAATATAATTCAAAATCCGATGCTATAAAAAGAGAAAACGAGATTAAGAAAAAGAAAAGTAGGAAGTATATCGAAGCGCTGATTATGCGCTCTTGAGGTCGTCCCGACGATTTGTCGGGAAGTCTCGTCGACCCCGCAGAAAAAAAGGAAGATTATAGTCTTCCTTTTTTCTTTTTAAATGGATTTGTCTCTCGGCTCAATCGCTGCAACTGCGGGCGGGAAAATATTTTTATTTGCCTTACTAAGCTATTGTTTTTTCATTCTTTATTTTTCGCTCTGAATCGCTGAATCTGTTTTTCTATTTCCGTTTCGCAGGTTGTAATACCTTTTCAATTTCGATAAATTTGAAGTTCTTAAAAATTAATTAAAGTAGATTGTTATGAAATATCCTTTTTCAGAAGTAGAAAAAAAGTGGCGGGATTTTTGGGAAGCCGAAGAAATATATAAAACCGATTTATCGAACGACGAAAAAGCGCTTTACTCGCTCGTGATGTTTATCTATCCTTCCGGCGCGAAGACGCACATTGGGCATTGGTATAATTACGCTCCAACCGACTCGTGGGCGCGCTTCAAAAAAATGCAGGGCTTTAACGTATTCGAACCGATCGGCTACGACGCGTTCGGACTTCCGGCGGAAAACTACGCTATCAAAACCGGCGTCCATCCTAAGGACAGCACCATGAAAAACATCGCCGACATCCGCGAACAGCTCAAAGGAATGGGCTGCATGTACGATTGGAGCAAAGAGTTGACGACTTGCGTTCCCGAATATTACAAATGGAATCAGTGGCTTTTCATTCAGCTTTACAAAAAGGGCTTGGCTTACAGAAAAGCCGCGCCGGTTAATTGGTGTCCGTCGTGTAAAACGGTTCTCGCCAACGAACAAGTGCAAGCCGACGGAACTTGCGAACGCTGCGACACTATGGTTGAAAGAAAAAACTTAACGCAATGGTTTTTCAAAATAACGGAATACGCCGACGAACTGCTCGACGGTTTGAAGAAAATCGACTGGCCCGAAAAAACCAAAACGATGCAGGAAAACTGGATAGGGAAAAGTTTCGGGACGGAAGTTACTTTTAAAGTTGACGGAAGCGACGAAGAAATAAAAGTCTTCACGACGCGCCCCGATACGCTTTTCGGCGTTACGTATGTTGTGCTCGCGCCGGAACACGAGCTTGTTCAAAAATTAGTTAAGCCTGAATTTGCCGACGACGCGAACAAATATATCGATTCGGTAAAATCTCTTTCCGAAATCGAGAGAACCTCGACGGTAAAAGAGAAAACCGGCGTCCCGATTGGGGCATACGCTATCAATCCCGTTAACGGCGAAAAAGTTCCCGTGTGGATTGCCGATTACGCGCTCGTAACATACGGAACCGGCTGCGTTATGGCGGTGCCGGCGCACGACGAAAGGGATTTCGAATTTGCGACGAAATTCAATCTGCCGATAAGAAAAGTTATTCTCAAAGAAGGGACGAATCCCGATGAAGAATTAAAAGAAGCGTTCACGGGAATCGGAACGATGATAAATTCGGGACAATTCGACGGGCTTCGCTCCGACGAAGGGAAAGAGAAAATCTCCGATTGGCTTGAAGAAAAAGGATTTGGAACGCGGCGAATAAATTACCGTCTCCGCGATTGGCTTATCTCGCGCCAGCGTTACTGGGGAACTCCGATTCCCGTTGTCTATTGCGATAACTGCGGCGAAGTTCTCATTCCCGAAAAAGATTTACCGGTCGAGCTTCCCTACGAAGTAGATTTCAAACCCGACGGCGCTTCTCCGCTTGCGAGCAACGAAGATTTTGTGAACGTTGCTTGTCCGAAGTGCGGCGCGCCGGCAAAGCGGGACGTTGACACTATGGACACGTTCGTCGATTCGTCGTGGTATTATCTGCGCTATCTTTCGCCGCATTATTCCAACGGTATGTTCGATTCCGGCTTGGCGAACAAATGGACGCCGGTTCATAAATACGTCGGCGGCGCGGAACACGCAACGATGCATTTGCTCTACGCGCGTTTTATTTACAAGTTTCTGCGCGATTTGGGATTGGTAGAAAGCGACGAGCCGTTTCAAAGTCTCGTTCATCAGGGAACGATTACGAACGACGGGACGAAAATGTCGAAGTCAAAAGGAAACGTGGTCAATCCGGGCGACTTTGTCGAGAAATACGGAGCGGATGTTTTCAGAATGTATTTGATGTTCATGGGACCTTACGAACTCGGCGGAGACTGGAACGACAAGGGAATCGTGGGCGTCGATCGGTTTGTTCAGCGTTCGTACAATCTTTTTACGAACAATAAAGACTTGCTGAAGAGAGTAAAAGACGCGGACGTTTACGATTTGGAAAAACTAAACGACGAAGAAAAAATCGTTTACAAAAAAGTGAATCGGACAATCGCGAAGTTTGAAAACGAAGTGGATAATTTCCGCTTCAACACTGCGGTTGCGGCGTTGATGGAACTGCTGAACGACTTGACGAAATATTTCGACAAAGTAAGCGACGAAGTGAAACTTTACGTTTTGCGGAGGTACGCCGTTATGCTCGCTCCGCTGGCTCCTCACTTGGGCGAAGAGTGCGGCGCTCTTCTCGGCGCAGAGGGTTCCGTTTTTGTCAATCCTCCGAAATTTAAAGCCGACGAAAAAGCCCTTGTTCAAGAGAACGCGATAATCGCCGTTCAGGTGAACGGCAAAATGCGCGCCAAACTCGAGCTTCCCGTCGATAGCGGCGAGGCGACCGTTAAAGACGCCGCTTTCGCCGATTCGAAAGTGAAGCAGCACACCGAAGGGAAAACAATCGTGCGCGAAATATACGTTAAAAACAGAATCTACAATATTGTGGTTAAATAAAAATTTTAGAGGGGAATAAATGCTGGATATTAAATTCATACGGGAAAATCCCGAAGCGGTAAAAGAAGGAATTAAAAATAAAAAAGAGAAAGACACGGTTGACGAAATCCTCGCGCTCGACAAAGAGCGGAGGAATTTAATTCAAAATGCCGAAGAGCTGAAAGCCAAGAAAAACAAGGTCTCGAAAGAGGTCGGACGCTTGAAAGCCGCCGGGGAAAGCGCCGACGACGTTATGGCGGAAATGCGCGCCGTGGGCGAAGAAATTAAAACTCTGGACGATAAATTGAGAGAAGTTGCCGGAAAGTTGACCGAACTTTTGATGTGGGTCCCGAACCTTCCGCACAAGTCGGTTCCGGTCGGTCAAACGGAAGAAGACAACGTTGAAGTAAGCCGCTGGCTGCCGGAAGACTTTTCTTTTGAGTCGGACGAGAAGTTCCTCGACCACATCGAACTCGGCAAAAAGCTGAATATGCTTGACTTTGAACGAGGCGCGAAAATTTCCGGATCGGGGTTTCCGGTTTACGTCGGCAAAGGCGCCTCTCTTGAAAGAGCGCTAATAAATTTCATGCTGGATTTGCACATAAACAAACACGGCTACAAAGAGATTTTCCCGCCCTTCCTCGTGAACGAGGAATCAATGAAAGGAACCGGACAACTGCCTAAAATGGCGGACGATATGTATGCCGTTGAACGCGACGGACTTTACCCGATTCCTACGGCGGAAGTTCCGATAACAAATATGCACCGCAGCGAGACTTTGAAGGAAGACGAACTGCCGATTGAATATGTCGGTTATTCCGCATGTTTCCGGCGCGAAGCGGGCTCTTACGGCAAGGAATCTAAAGGGTTTCTGCGCGTTCATCAGTTTAACAAAGTGGAAATGGTGAAACTCGTCAAACCGGAAACATCATACGACGAATTAGAAAAAATACGTTTGGACGCGGAAGACGTTTTGCGCGAGTTGAAAATTCCTTACCGCGTACTTGAACTGAACACAAGCGATTTGAGCTTTGCCGCGGCTAAGTGCTACGATATCGAAACGTGGTCGCCGGCGGAAAACAAATGGCTCGAAGCTTCCTCTGTTAGCAACTTCGAGGATTTTCAGGCGCGGCGGGCGAATATTCGCTTCAAAGGGAAAGAGATGAAAAAGCCCGAATTCGTTCACACGCTGAACGGTTCGGGGCTTGCCACAAGCCGCCTTATGGTTTCCATTCTCGAAATTTATCAAACGCCGGAAGGGAAGGTAATTGTTCCGAGAGTTCTGCAGAAATACACGGGGTTTAACGTTATCGGCTGAATCTTTGAACCACATAAGAACGTTTAAGTTTTTATAAGTATTTTGCGTCCGGCTGACAGCGTTCGGCGATAAAATTATTACTGTGCGCTGACTGCGCCAAAGCGCCGGTTTAAATTCAGCGCTTGAATTTAAAGCCGATGTTTCTTTTTTCTTTCAATATTCTGATTCCTTTTTTGCTTGCGAAAAAAAACATCCGCCGCGCTCTCTTTACGGAAAAGATTTATTTGTGATACAATACTGATTTCATCAACGCCTAAGGCGCGGCGTTATTATAAAAACAATCTTAACTCCAAAAATAAAACCTCTAAGAGGAGGCGATATTTTTCCCGCACAGCCTCTCAATTCTTGCATCAAAGTTTCGATAATTTATTATCAATAATAATTTTAAGTGTTAATATGATAATTTACGTTCTTCTTACCGCCGCGCTTGTTGAATTAGTTGTGATTTTTTTACTCTTTTCAAAATTCAAGAAAGAGTCTTCTTCAAACGTATTTTATATTCAAGATATAAATCAGTTGAAGAAAACGATTAAGTTGCTCAAGTCAAACGTCAAATCGTTTGAAATGACAAACAATCATTTACGCGATAAAATAAAAAGCTTGACGGACAAAATCGCTTTGGTTGAAAAGGCAAATCTTGAATTGGCAAAGAAGAAGGAAGAATTGATAATTCAAAATGAAAAACTTGAAGAGCTTCAAAGGCAGAAGGAAGAATTTTTTGCAATAGCCATTCACGACATCAAAAACCCTGCGGCGGCGATAAAAGGATATCTCGATTTGCTCAATTCATACGATTTAACCGTGCAGGAACAGCAAGAAATAATTCAAGGAATGATAGCGTCGTCGGAACAAATATTCCGCCTCACAAGGGAGATTACGGAAATAGTCGCTCAAGATCAAACCGGTTCGCTAATTCAAAAAGAACTTATTACGGTTAAAGATATAATTGATTCGGTCGTAACTCAAAATTTGGCGTACGCTCAATCGAAAAAAATAAAACTCATTAATAAATCGTCGCCCGATCTTCCGAAAGTTTACGCCGACCGCGATAAGATTGAAGACGTAATAGACAATTTGGTAAACAACGCCATAAAATACGGACCGCCCGGAACGCTGGTTTATGTGTCAACGTTTTTTACGGCTTCCAAACTTACCGTTGAGGTTAACGACGACGGAGTGGGGTTGAACGAAGAAGACAAAAAGAGAATCTTTGAAAAGGGAGCCAAACTCTCTCCGCGTCCGACGGGCAACGAATCTTCTTCCGGATTGGGTTTGTGGATTGTAAAAAAAATAATAGAAGAACACGGCGGAACAGTTTTTGTACAGAGCAAATCCGGCGTCGGTTCAAAATTCGGTTTTCAATTGCCGATTGAAACTCAGCAAAGATAATTCGAGCAAGTTGCGAAAGATTTTATTATCTTCCGATAAAATGAGTTCATTCTTGAGGACATTCTCTCTTAAAATATCGATCAGTTTCGAAAACATTTCCGAAGTTGCGCATAAAATTCTCGATTTTCTCGATCAAAATAATTTCGACGAGGAATTTAAAATGCGCATGGAAATTTGCATCGTCGAAGCGCTCAATAATATTGTAAAACACGCCTACGCCAATAGAGACGCTGCGGATCGTCCGGTTGAAATAAAGGCTGAAATCAGCGGTTCGTTTTTGACAATAGAAATGATTGACAGTGGAATTTCCCGCACTGTTTTTGAAAAAGCTCAATTGAAATTCAACCCGAACGATATTCAATCGTTGCCCGAAGGCGGAATGGGATTGTTCCTAATTGAAAAAATTATGGACGACACCGAATATTTTTCCAAGGACGGAAAGAATTTCTATCTGATGAAGAAACGAATATCTAAACGAACCGGCTGACTTTTCATTTCAATAATTTATTCTCCCAAAACCAAAAGAGTGGAACATTTTGTTTATTTTACGGTAAGAATTTTTAATTATTTTAAACGACAGATTTTATTATTGAAGAAATCCATATTAATTATTACGCTTTTAACCGCATTTGCTGTTCTTCCGCAATCAATACAAGCACAGGACACAACTAAGAGTCTGGTTATTAAAACCAACCGCCCGCGTCAATACCCTTTGATAAAGCCGAAATACAGCTCGTATCCGCTGATAGCCGCGTATTTACTGGTCAAGCAGGCGAACGAAGGCGACCCGTACGCCGAACATGAATTGGGATTGAGATATCTTTTTGGAAAAGGTTTTCCGGCAGATACCGCATTGGCGCTAAAGTGGATAAAAAAAGCGGTGGATAAAAATCTTCCATACGCAAAATTTAATTATGCAATTATGCTGAATAACGGAGTGGGCGTTCCGTGGAATCCGTTTGAAGCTTTTGAGAATTTTATGTTTGCGGCAAAAAGCGGGATGCCGGAGGCGCAGTACGCCGTCGGAGTTTTTTATACCGATAATCTCGTCGTAAACCGCAATTACAATGAAGCTTATAAATGGATTAAGAAAGCGGCGGACGCCGGATTGGATTATGCGATAAGCACATTGAAAAAATTGAAGGAAAGCGGACTTGTAACCGATCAGGATTTTATCGCCGAAACCGATTCGACGACTTCTTATCATCTGGAGCCGCCGGTTGATATTTCGCTGATTGAACAGAATTGGGAGCTTGATTATTTTTCGTTCGACGCCGATTCGTCGGATGAGAAAAAAGAAGCGACGGTCAAAGAACTGTTAAACAAAAACAAAGCGGAGCTGAAGCAAATAATCGGAATTTCGGATTCTCTTGCCATGCGGGATACTTCGGCAATATCGCTTATCAATCTTGCCGCAAAATCCGGCAGCCCCGAAGCTCTTTATATCGCCGGAATGTCCTACATGAAAGGGATTGAAAGAAAACCGGACAGTATTAAAGCCGCCGCTCTTTATATCAGAGCGTACCGGCTTGGGTCGATGAGCAGCGCGAAAGCTCTTTTGAAAATGATACAAAAAGAAACGTTTTTTAAGACGCTGAAAGACAGCATCGACGCCGAGGATCCGGACGCTATGTTTGCATGGGCTGGTTTGACCGCGCTCGGTTTCGATTTTCAGCTTACGGACCGGCAGGCGCTCGATCTATTGGAAAAAGCGGTTGAAAAAAATCACATCCCTTCGCTGATTGAAATGGGACTGGCATATTATTCCGGCTCTATCGTTAAGAAAAATAAAAACAAAGCAATGGAGTATTGGAAAAAAGCTGCGGAACTTGGAAGCCTCGAAGCCAAAGTGAGATACGCCTTTACGGCAATAATTGAAAAGCAGGGAAACGCTACGCAGCGCCTCTCGGTTCTTCAAGGCGCAAGCGAGGAAGGCTCTGTGCTGGCGCAGTCCGCGCTCGGGTACTGCTATGAAAATGGTTTGGGCGTTGATAAAAACAAGGCGATTGCGGTTAGTTACTACCGCGAAGCCGCGATGCGCGGAAACGAGGTGGCGTTTGAATCGTTAAAGAAAATTTACAATTCACTCAGACCGAAGGGAAATAAGTTTCAAATCTACGAAGCGGAGAATAGATAGCTTTTCAATAGTGAAACGTAGAGACGGAAAAGAAAGACGTAAAACGAAAGACGAAAGAGGAAAAACGGGGAAGATGTTAGAGGGTAGAGGTTAGAAGATTTTCGCCCGCAAGATGAACGTTTTAATTTTCAAAAAATATTTGATCTTAAAATAAATTCCGCAATCTCCTAAACACGGATAAACCGAAAAATATACCGCATAATTCGATAAGTAGAAATATTTAAACCGATAAGCTTAAAAAGAATGGATGAACGGATGATTGTTGAAAATAAAAATAAAACATCCATTCAGACATTCA
>JAADIR010000126.1 GCA_013151245.1 Chlorobiota bacterium | reverse complement strand
ACGCGTTTAATTTGTGCATCGCTAAATAATCAATATATTTTTTTATGAAAGAAACCGGAAACATGTGTCGCCCCACGTCGAGATGCATTCCGCGCCATTCAAATCTCGGCTTGTCCTTTATCGTAACCGACGGAACCGACCAATCTATGTTTGCGACCGGCTTATCGCCGTAAACATAAGGCGGCAGAAGTTGAAAGAGGGTTTGCACGCCGTAAAACAATCCGCGCGGCGTTCCGGAAATAACGATTTTATCCTTTTCAATTTCCAACGCATAACCTTCTTCCCCAAGCTCAGTATCTAAATTCTTATCCGTAAAAACAATTGAATTTTCTTCGTCAAATCCTTCGTCGGCTTTTGAAACTTTTAAAGAATAACCGCTCGTTAAATTAAACTGATCCGTAAAATATTCCGCTATATCTTTAATTTCGGAATTATCCGAAACGACGATTATCTTCGTATCATTATTGATTTTAAAAGAATCATATCCTATTTCAATAAAGTAAGGTTCGGGAATTATTCCGAGTTTTGTTTCTTTGTTTTCCTCGGTTTGCGAAAAAATGTAAGATGAAATAAAAACGAATAGCGCTGAAAGTAAAATAGATTTAATCTTCATTCTGTCATTCCATTTTTTTATAATTGCGTTGAAAGGAGATTTAAATTATTTAATCTTTTTTTATAATGCAAAAATTACATTTATATTATATTGAGGTAAACACCGTAATGGACAATGGGAAACGGATAATCCGCCGGATGCTGCGTATGAAAAATTGGAATAATGGAATCCTGTACTGCTTCCTAAAAATCAAGATAAAAAGAATATTTAGAAAAGGGGGGAAATTAAGAGACATTTTTAAGTTTTCAAATTTAACCGTTCGGTTTTATTGTTCTTCCATCTCCGCGAACATTTTGTATTGCTGATACATAGCGACGGCGGAATCGAAATCAAAGCGCGTGCGGATTAAAAAAGCTTCGTCGCGTTGCGCCGTGGGCGGCTCGTCTTCCCATTCCATGTTGGAGTTCAAAACCTTCTTCGCTTCAAAATCTTCTATCGCCCACTTCCCTTCGCCGGTTTGGCGAGATTTCATAACGAGAAAAATCATTCCTTCAACTTGAAATTTTACCCCCGCGTCAAACCATTTAGCTTTTTCTTCAATTGTCATTTTCTTTTCTTTGAATGATTAAATTTACATAATATTATCGTTTATTTTGTAAAATACTTTAAATTGGAATCTAAAATTTTTTAGGATGGCAAATGGTAATAAATATTAAGTTTTTCTATTGGATTTGGTTTATCGGGCATACGGTTCTCTTAATTCTCAGCGGATATTTAGGAAGAGTTTCTTCGGCGTTCCTAAAAATGGATTGGGCAAACATGATTAAAATCAGCGATAAGTTTTATCCGTTTAACGACGCCGTTCTTTCGGATTATGACATTACGGAATACCTCGTCTATATTATCGTTCCGATAATACTGACCAAAATTATAAAAGGAATTTTCGGAAGATAGAATCGGCATATTTGAAATTGAATATTTGTTACTATTTTAGATGAATTTTGTAACTTGCTTTTTATAATTTAATACGTTAATTCCGGTTATTTAAAACGACGACTAATGAGCAAAATTTCTCAAAGAAAAGACGAACACATAAGAATTTGCATCGACGAAGACCCTTCGTTTAAAATAAAAACGACCGGCTTTGAAGAATATGAATTCATTCATAACGCTCTGCCCGAATTAGATTTTGACGAGATAGAAATTGCAGCCGATTTTTTCGGCAAGAAAATATCCGCGCCGTTTCTGATTTCTTGCATGACCGGCGGCTTTGCCGAAGCGGACAACATTAATGCGGCGCTCGCCGAAGCCGCGAAAGATTTGAATATTCCTATCGGCGTGGGGAGCCAGCGCCAGCTTTTGGAAAACGACGCGTTCGAAAATTCTTTTAGAATCGTAAAAGATAAAAGCGGCGACGTTCCGGTTCTCGGGAATATCGGCGGGCAGCAGCTTCTTTCTTTGAAAAATATTACCGACGTAAAACGTCTCGTGGACGTTATTGAAGCCGACGCGATGGTAGTTCATCTTAATCCTTCGCAAGAATTAATTCAAAAAGGCGGCGACACAAATTTTAAGGGCATTGCCGAAAAAATTGAATCGCTTGTCAAAAGTTTGCCCGTCCCTATTATCGTAAAAGAGGTTGGGGCGGGAATAGCAAAGGAAACCTCGAAAAGATTGCTCGAACTCGGCGTTAGCGGAATCGACGTCGCGGGCGCGGGCGGAACAAGCTGGTCCGCGGTTGAATCGCTGGCAAACGGCGGCGACGATAATCCTTTCTGGGATTGGGGTTTGCCGACTTCCTATTGCGTGAAAGAAACCGCTAAACTTAAAAGCGATTCCGATTTTCTTCTTATCGCTTCGGGCGGAATTATGAGCGGAATCGACGTCGCGAAATCAATCTCACTCGGAGCCGATATCGCCGCTAGCGCGCGTCCTGTTCTTTTGGCTTACGACAAAAACGGAATTGAGGGCGTAATAAATCTTCTTGCCAAATGGTTCGACGATTTGAAGAAAGCGATGCTTCTTACCGGAAGCAAAAATCTTTTTTCGCTTAGAGAAAATAAACTGATTAAAAAATCGGAGTTGTTTTGAAACAAAAAGAAGCGCTTTTGAAAAATATTTATCGGCGGGAACTTAACGAGATAGAGAAAAAAATCGCTCTTATTTTTAAACGAATGAAACCGCGATCCCTTTACGAACCTTCCGAATTCATTATGAAAAGCGGCGGGAAACGCCTTCGCCCAATGCTGACGCTTTTTTCGGCGTGGTCTGCCGGCGGGAAATTCTCTTCCGTGATGAACGCGGCTATCGCCGTTGAACTGATTCACAATTTCACTTTGGTTCACGACGACATTATGGACAACGCGGAAAAGCGGCGCAACAGACTTACGGTGCATAATAAATACGGTTTGAACGCCGCTATTCTTACGGGCGACAATCTGATTCCAATCGCTTATGATTATCTGTTGAAAGATATTAAAAACAACAATTTGGAAATTGTATCCAATTTTTCAAAAGCTATTCGCATTGTTTGCGAAGGGCAAAGTTTGGACGAAGATTTTGAGACAAGAAAAGAAGTTTCAATTAGAGAATACAAAGAAATGATTTCGAAAAAAACCGCCGCGCTTTTGGAAATGAGCTGTTCAATCGGCGCGCAGATTGTAACCGAAGATAAAACGATTATCAGAAAACTTGAGAACTACGGAAGAAGTCTGGGAATGGCTTTTCAACTTCAAGACGATCTGCTCGACCTCATGGCAAATGAAACAAAATTCGGCAAAGTTCCCGGCGGCGATTTAATAGAAGGCAAGAAAACATTTCTTTTGCTGAACGCGCTCGAAAGCGCCAGAGGCAAAGACTTAAAGGATATCAAACTATTAATAAAGAAGCGCGGAATCGCTCAGGAAGAAGTCGGGCAATTCCGAGAGATGTTTATTAGATTAGGAGTTGTGGAAAACACAAAGAAGCAAATAAAATTATATTCAAAAAAAGCGATAAAAAATTTAACCGGAATGCCCAACGAAGAAGCGGCGGATTTTCTTAAAGAGCTTGCGCTTGAATTAACCGCGCGGGAAAATTGATGATTGAAAAGAAAGTCAAAATAATTAACGACGCCGGTTTACACACGCGCCCTGCGGCGACAATAGTAAAACTTGCCGCAAAATTTAATTCCGATTTTTTTATTATCAGAGACGGTTTGAGCATTAACGGAAAAAGCATTATCGGAGTAATGACCCTCGCCGCCGAAAAAGGCTCCGAACTTTTGCTTCAATTCGACGGCTCCGACGAAGAAGAAGCAATGGAAACAATTGTCGATTATTTTGAACGAGGCTTCGACGAAATGTAATGATACCGAAAGGAGAAAACATACTGCACGGCATTCCCGCCGCGCCCGGAATACAAATCGGGAAAGCGTATCTTTATCTGCGGGACATTGAAAGAGTTAAAGAAGAAAAGATTATCGACGTAGAAGAAGCAATTGAAAATCTTTTATTCGCTCTGGAAAAATCAAAAAAAGAATTGAAGAAAATCTTCAATCTCGCCGTGGATAAATTGGGCAGCAAACGCGCCGCCATTTTCGAAGCGCAGATTATGATTCTCGACGATCCTATTCTCATTCAAAAAATTATCGAGCGAATTAAGACCGAAAAGAAATCATCCGATTTTATTGTTCACGATGAAATCTCTAAATATCAAAAAATGATGATCGATTCAAACGAGCGCTACATGACCGAACGTTCGCAGGATATCGAAGATATAAAAAATCGAATCATCAGAAACATCAGACGAAAAAAATGGGTCTCCCGAATTACCGACGGAGCGATAATTGTCGCCGAATCAATTTCGCCGGCTGACGCGGTTCTTTTCAACCGCGTAAACGCGAAAGGTTACGTAACGGATTTCGGCGGTCTCACTTCTCACGCGGCAATTGTGGCGCGCTCGCTCGATATTCCCGCGGTGCTCGGCGCAAGCGAAGCGACGATAAATATTAATACCGGCGACGACTTGATTGTTGACGGCTTCAACGGTCTTGTCGTAATAAACCCCACAAACGAGCAGCTTGAATATTTTAATGAGAAGATCAAAAAACTTTCCGAGTTCGACGAAGAACTTGCCAAAGTAAAAGAACTGCCCGCCGAAACAATCGACAAACATAAAGTTAAATTGATGGGAAATCTCGATTTCATAAACGAGCTTGAAGTGTTAATCAACAACGGCGCGGAAGGAATCGGATTAATCAGAACGGAACAGCTTTTTGACGGTCTGGATGAATTCCCCGACGAGGATCAGCAGTTCGATATTTTCAAGCATATCGCCGAAAGCATGTATCCGCACGAAATTGTTATTCGAACGTTTGACATCGGCGGCGACAAAGTTTTGCCTTTCGACGTAAAGGAAGACAACCCTTTCCTCGGCTGGCGCGGCGTGCGTTTTTTGTTGGATAACTTACAACTTCTTAAACCGCAAATTAAGGCGATTTTAAGAGCGGCGGTAACCAAAAACGTTAAGATGATGGTTCCGATGATAACTTCAATCAAAGAGGTTCGGCGCGTTAAGGAAATTGTGAACGAGTGCAGAGAAGAACTTGAAATTGAAGGAAAAGACTGCTGCAATAAATCCGATTTCGGAATTATGATTGAAGTTCCTTCAGCCGTTTACATTGCGGACGATTTAAGCAAGGAAGTCGGTTTCTTCAGCATCGGCACAAACGATTTGATTCAATACACGCTTGCCGTCGACCGCGGCAACGAGATTGTTTCTTCATTATATCAAGAGTTCCACCCTTCCATTATCCGCTCGCTCAAAAAAGTTATCGACGACGGAAAAGCAAACGGAATTGAAGTAAGCATTTGCGGCGAAATGGCGGGCGATCCGATTGCCGTTCCAATCCTTGTTGGTTTGGGTATTGACTCTCTCAGCGTTTCTTCTTATTCTTTGCCCCGAATCAAAAAAATAATCAGAGGAATTGAATTCAATATCGCTAAAAAATTAGCGGATAAATGTCTTAAACTGGAGACGGAAGAAGAAATACAAGAATTGGTAAAGAAATTTTATAAAAACCATTTCTACGACGACGTCTCGCAAATTTTTGAGGATTTAAATGACAATAACGGAACAGATTAAAAAACTGGACGAACAAAACCAATTCAAAGTAATTGCGGAATCATACAAGCAAATTGAATATGTTATAAACAACGAATTCGATTTAACGAATTTGAGAGATAAAAAGTTTTCGAACATTATCGTCAACGGTCTCGGCGGTTCGGCAATCGGCGGAGCGTTGATACAAAATTTCTTCGGTTCGGAAATGACCGTTCCGTATCATGTAAACAGAAATTACGCTCTCCCCTTTTACGCGGATGAAAACACGCTCGTCGTTAGCTTCTCATATTCCGGCAACACGGAAGAAACGCTTTCCGCAACCGAACAGGCGCTTCGGAAAGGCTGCGGCGTAATTTGCGTTACAAGCGGCGGGAAATTGGAAGAAATCGCTAAAGAAAATTCTCTCGGCGTTGTAAAACTTCAATCCGGTTTCCAGCCCCGTTTTGCTTTGTGGGGAAATTTTTTCTCTCTCGTGAAGATTTTTGAAACTCTCGATTTTATTTCAGATCAAAATGATTTTTTCGAACAATCGCTGGAACTATTGAAAAATAAGGGCGATATCCTTTCCGCCGGAGAAAACGCGGCGCTGAGTTACGCTCAAGAGCTGCTTGGATACGTTCCCGTTATTTATTCAGCCGCCGATTATACTTCCGCGCTCGGCGAAAGGCTAAAAGGCGAGTTCAACGAAAATTCGAAACTGCACGCTTTTTGCAACGTTTTACCCGAAATGAATCATAACGAAATTATCGGCTGGGAAACTTTTTCGGAAAAATTGATAAACGCTAAAGCAATCTTTATTCTCGACCAAATTTATCACAATAAAATTTTGAAACGTTTCGAAATTTCCGGCGGCTTGATTGAAAAAGCGGGCGCGGAGATTATCCGTCTTGAAAGCGCGGAAGAAAATTACAAACTCCGCTACGTTGATCTAATCTATCTCGGCGATTGGATTTCATATTATCTCGCTATTCTAAGGAAAAAAGATCCGTCCGAAATTGATAATATCTATTACTTGAAAGATAAACTAGCCGAAGGAAACGGAAAGTAATTAAGTTTTGCCATGAAACTAAAAAACGCAATATTCTTTTTGCATGTCGTTTTAACGACGACTCTTTTCGGACAAAGTTGGGGAACGCAAGTTTTTCAAAACGCCGAAACTACTTACGATATTTACAAGAAAAACTTTTCATACGCCGATTCTACCTTTTTAATTACCGATATTCGCGACGATTCCGTCGCCGCAGAAATTAACAGTTTCAACATTCAGAATCTCTCCGTTTTCCGAGCATACGACGGCGCAAATTTTCTTCCGAATCAACCGGTGATTTTTTTCGTTCACGGCGGCGGGTGGACGGACGGATACGCTTCAATGTACGATTTTGTTTCGCTCTCTCTTACCGGAGAAAAAGGCTGGACGGTTGTTAACGTTGATTACAGATTAACTTCCGATTCCGTTTTTATTGCCGATGAATATTGTCCCGACAGATTAACTTGTTTTGATACGCTGAACAGAAAAAAAGCCGCTTGGTATCCCGACAACCTGAACGACGCAGCGGGAGCTTTTAAATGGACGCTTGAAAATATTTCAGAAAACGGAGGCGACACGTCGAAAGTCTTTATTTTCGGGCATTCCGCCGGAGCGCACATTGCGGCTCTCTTTTCGGTTCACCCGAATTTTGAAAATCTAAGAAATTATATCAAAGGAAGCGTCTGTATGAGCGGCGGATATGAAGTTAAAACTCTCAACGCTCCGACTTTCGCTTCTTCTGTCAACCAAACTTTCCACGGCGGTTATACGAACAACGACGCGGAATTGGACGAGGCTTCTCCGATAACCTATGTCGAAAGCGGAACGTCTCTGCCGCCGTTTTATCTGCTCCATTCGCAGTTCGATTTACTTTCTCTCGCGCAGCAGAAAATACTTTTTTTCAACAAACTCTCTTTGTTCGGTTTTGACGTCGAGCAGGATTATCTGCCCGGCTATAACCACGTTTCCGAAATATCGGTTTTCAGCCAAATAGATTCGCTGCCGGTAAAACTTGTTACCGAATATATTCAAAAAAGATTGGACATTTTAAGTTACATTCCCGACGATGAAACTCCGAGAGAGTTTGAACTCAAACAAAATTTTCCGAATCCATTTTTCAAAAACTCCGAAGGAAACGGAACAACGACAATTAAGTATTCGATCCCGATAGCGGGCGATAATTTTACGTCTGAAACAGCCAAAGTAATATTAAAAGTTTACGATGTTTTAGGACGGGAAGTTGCGACTCTTGTAAATAAAGAGCAAACTCCGGGCGCTTACGAAATTGTTTTCAACGCGGCAAATCTTCCGAGCGGAATTTATTTTTACAGCTTAACCGCGGGAAATTTCATCCGCGCAAAAAAGATGATATTTATTAGATAATCTCCCAACTGTAAAATTTTACCATAATGCCGCTCCATTCAATAGGGTTTCTCAATTTTCATTTTTTCTTTTTTCATTTTTTCTTCATTCAAAATTGTAACGCAGCTAATTTCATTCTCGGTTTTTAAAATCACAGATTGCAAGCAATCTGTGTTACAACTGCCGTAACGCAGATTGCTTAACGCAGTGGGCAATCTGCGATTTGTTTTTAAAGGCACGATAATTTTACAATAATATAGCGCTTCCATAAGGAGGGCAAGACTGCGGGGTTATTTCTTTTATTTTTATCTGTTATTTTAATTTCATTCACAGTTTTATAACGCACAGATTGCCCGCTTCGCTAAGCAATCTGTGTTACAACCGCTGTAACGTAGATTGCTGTGTCCCGATTTATGCGCGGCATTCTGCGAATCGGGACAGGCA
>JAADIR010000233.1 GCA_013151245.1 Chlorobiota bacterium | reverse complement strand
CGCCGGAGTTTTTTCGCGCTGCGACGGATCTCTTACGTCAATTAACATCGCATTTTCGCCTGATGATTGTTTTTCAAATTCCTCTTTATCCAAGAGTTTCGCTTTAAATTCGGAGTTCGAAATTAATTTGGATTTGTCGTTTAATACTTTTCCCATTAACAAAGTTTTCTGCGGATAGGTTTTTGCCCACTCAAAAATTCCCGCGTCGTAAGAGAAAGTATTTGTGTATCCTAATTTGGCGGCTTCAAGATTTGCCGTAAAACTCTTTTTGCATTTCCCGCCGTTACAATAAAAGACTATCTTTTCACTTTTGTTTCCCTTTGTTAACTTTTCCAAATTTTTCGCAAAGTTCATATTCCCGACTTTATCGTTAAACGCTCCGTCAATATGGATTGCGTCATATTCCACTTTGTTCCGGGCGTCGACAACTAAAAGAGATTTACCGAGACCGTCGGCAAGATCTTTGGTGGAAATTGTTTTGACCGTTGGATATTTACTGCGTAGCGGGAATTCCTGTGAGAACAGGGAAATAGAAAACAGGAAGAAAATTAGAAATAAAATATTACTTTTTTGAAAAGAAAAAAATAAAGTTGTCCTTTTCATGATTGATCCTCCTAAAATGTGTTTTATGATTGACAAATAACTATCGATGAAAAAAAAATAAAGTTTAATCGCTCTGCAAGAATTGAAGCGCCGAGGGAAATAATTATTGCCCGTGAAATTTGATTCTTTTCTGAAAAGGAAAAGCCGTTTTCGATTCGCAAATTTTTGTTGATTTAAGAAGTATGAATATCATAGCGCGGTAAACCGCAATGGATAATTGACAATGGAAAATGGAAAATAATGGGATCCCAAACATAACAATTGACGTTTCGGTTTGACCGGTTTGAATTTCTCATTCATTTTCAAAATAATCTTCAAAATTTCTTTACCGCTGTGCAATAAAAAACAATTACACGCGGCAGGCAAAAACAACAACTTGTCCCGATTTATCCCGATGCTTTTTGTCGGGGTGTTTTTCCGAAAACGGAATGTTCCATTTATCGGGAAGGATTTAAATTTTATTCGGATTGATTTTTAGTTTGTCGTAAGCGATCTTAAAAGAGGAATGCGAAAACGCGCGTCGGATTTCCTCCGCGTCTGTGTAGTGCGTTATAAAAAACGAAACGTCTTTTTTAGTCTTAGAAAAATTCGCAATATCTTTAGGTTTTATATGTTCGCATTCGGAAATAAATATGTCGTACGTTAAATCGTCAAATAAACGCAGGTCTTTCGCGTTCCCGACGTCGGAAGTATAGACGACGCCATGCTTTCCCGCGTTCAAGAATATGCTTGCCGATGCAAAAGGAAAATCGGTTTCAACCTTTCGTTTGTTCACGACATGAGAGTTTTGTCTTGCAAGAAAAGAGAGAGAGCCTGCAATGTTGTTTTCAATTCCGAACTCGAATCCTTTAATCCGTAAATCAAAAGAGAAAGTTTCGGGGAACAAAACGGCGAGGTTCAAAAAATCGAGGAGCTGTTTTTGATAGTCGTTAAAAATAAAAATTTGAAAACTCTTTTTTCGTCCGTCTATTATCATTTGAGTTACAAGCGACGCGAGTCCCGCAAAATGATCGGCGTGCGTGTGAGTTATTACAACGCCGTCGATTTCGTCAAAGTCAATTCCCGCGTTCAGCAATCCTTTTGCAATTCCGTCGCCCGCGTCAATTAGAAGACCGTAATTTTCCGTTCGAAAAAAAAGAGAAGAGTGAAAACGGATTGCGTCGGTCTTTCCCGAACTTGTCCCGACGAAAATCAACTCCTCCATTATTGTTCAAACTCTTTTATTCTTCCTTTCAACCGGTAATGATTATCGAGGTAGATTAAAAAGTCTTCCGCGGATTTTTTGTCGGCAAATTTCCCGGCGGTTACAACGTTCAGCGCGGTTCCGCCTACGTCTTTTATTGAAAGTTCTACCGGATAGCCTGAATCCATCAGACGTTCGCGAAGTTTTTTAGCGTTCTCCAAATTAAGAAACGCGCCCGCTTGAACCGTGTAATGATATACTTTTTCAGTCGGCGTTTTTTCTTTCGGTATTTCCGTTTTTACCGGACTTGTTTTTCCCGATTCCGGTTTTGCCGAGGCAAATTCGTTATCGGGAATTTTTCTGTTAACCGCTTTAATATACGGCGAGTCGGGATATTCTTTAATAAGGGTCTGTTTGAAATTTGCGGCTTTTTTGTAATAGCCCAAAGCGTAGTAATATGAAAAAATTCTGTAAAGCGCGGCGTCGGCGTATTTGCTGCCGGGGAAATTGTAGTAAACCGATTCATATTTCTTCAGCGCGCTTTCGCCTTCTTCTGTGATGACGGCGTCAAGGAAGATAACGGAAGGATCGTTTGGGCTTGTTTTTTTCAATTCGTTCAAAACTTCGCGCGCTTCTTCAATTTCGCCCGATTCGATTTTTTTCAACTCGGGAACGATATCAATTTCCTGCGCGTAAACAAAAGTCTGCGCAAATAAGAGAAAAATCAATATTTTCGAAATTCTATTTTTCACGATTATTTATTTTTTATCTCTGTCAAAAAAACAATGTCATTCTGATAAGCGAAGCGACGAAAGAATCTTCCGTTTGCGCTTCGATTCTCAAATTTCCCGCTCCGTAAAAATTACAAAAAAATATCCGCGAGACGACAGCTAATTTATTTTAACTAACGTTCCCGTAAGGCTTACGCCGTTTGCGCTATTTCTTTTCCATTCAATTCAACTAATTTCACTTCGTCCCCGAAAAGCGTTGCCGAAGTAGCGCGAATTATTTTACACGAAACGTAATCTCCTCGTTTAAGCCCATTTTTATTAGGAATAATCACGACTTTATTCGTGTCGGTTTTTCCCGCTAAAAACTCGTCCGATTTTCTGCTCGTCCCTTCTATAAGAATAATCTCTTCGCCGCCAATCAATTCTTGGTTTACTTCGAAGGAAATTTTCTGCTGCAAATCAATTATTTCATTCAAACGCTTAATTTTTGTTTGTTCGGGAACGTCGTCTTTCATTTTTGCCGCTTTAGTTCCATCGCGCGGGGAATATTTAAACATGTATGCGCCGTCGTAACGGACGCGCATCATTACTTCCAACGTCATTTTGTGGTCTTCGTCCGTTTCGGTAGGGAAACCGGCAATGATATCGGTGGAAAAACTAACGCCCGGAATTATCTTTCGCGCTTTATCAATTATATCGAGATAATGCTCAATCGTGTAGCTTCTGTTCATCAATTCGAGAGCTCTGTTTGAACCGGATTGCACTGGGAGGTGAATATAATTGCAAATGTTCTGATTTTCCGCGATTGTGTAAAGCAATTTATCGGACAAATCCTGAGGATGCGAAGTTGTGAACCGTATCCTAATTGTTCTGTCAACTTTCGCCGCCGCGGCAAGTAAATCGGCAAAATCCCGTCCGTTGTCGTCGTAAGAGTTCACGTTTTGTCCGAGCAGTGAAACTTCTTTGAATCCTCTTTTGGAGAGTTGTTTGATTTCAGTTGTAATTGATTCCAAATTTCGGCTTCTTTCCCTTCCGCGCGTAAATGGAACCACGCAGAAAGTGCAGAACTTATCGCAGCCGCGCATTACCGAAATCCACGCCGCAAGCCCGTCTTCTCTGTATGGAATAATATCATCGTAAGTTTCCGTGCGCGAAAGCCTAACGCCGATTCCTTTTCCGCCGTCAAACGCTTTATCTATATATTCCGAAATTCTTCTGTACTCATCGGGACCAACGACCAAATCAATCATTTTCTTCTGTTCGATCAACTCTTCGCGAAGCCTTTCAGCCATACAGCCTACAAGCCCAATCACAGTTTCGGGGTTTTTCTCTTTGATTTTTTTTAAATTGCCAAGCCGTCCGTGAATTCTTTGTTCCGCGTTGTCGCGAACGCTGCACGTATTCAGCAAAATTACGTTTGCCTCTTCCGGCGTGTTTGAAATTGAATAACCTTGCGATTTTAATATGCTTAAAATCACTTCGGTATCGGCAAAATTCATCTGACAGCCGTATGTTTCTATATATACTTTATTGCGGTTCAAAATAATATCTTTCTTATTGTTAAACTTAGACTTGAGTTAAAAGGTAAAATACGCCGTTTAAAATTATCAGCATAATTACTATAAAAAACGCGGTGAAAATAATTTTTCTTTTCTTTTGATCTTTGTGAAGATCCCGCTCCAATGCTTCATCTTTTCCATTAAATCCTAACATTTCCCACCCATAACATAAATTTATTTTAACGTATTAATTTAATCATCAAGAGTTCTAATAACAAGCAATTCTGACGACGTCGGCAATTCGCATGTAAATTATTATCCGCGATGTTAATGAGAATAAGAAAATTATTTTAAATCCTCACGCGGCGTTTTTAATAAAGATTTAACCCGAAAAATATTTTTTTGTTTCTCAATAATCCCTTGTTTTTACGCATTTAAAATTAGACTCTGAATTGCCGGACGGCATAACGGTTATCTAACCGTCTGCTTTACTCCTCTCCGGTTTATATTATTACCGGTTAAATTCGTGTTTTCTCTAAAGGAGCGGCTTTGCCAGATGTAAAGAAATCCAAATGCGTTTATTAAAAAGAAGCTGTTTTGCTCTTTGCGATGATTGAGCGTTTGAATATCGAATAACGATTGAAGAAGTCTTTTAATCTAAAATCTCCGATTAATCGGAACTTGCCTCGGCGAAAGACAGGTTCTTAAATCATTTTTTTCGGCGGCGGAGATTTGTTTCACTAAAGAAATTAGTTGGGAAGAATATAAAATTCATAAGCTATTTTTGTCCAAGCGCTGACGGGTTTTCCGTTTTGATGAGCCGGCTCGAATTTCAGTTTTTTTGAATAGTTAATAGCTGCGGAATCAAGTATGCGGTAACCGGACGATTTATTGATTTGCGTTTTAATCGCCGCGCCTTTTTCCGACACAAAGATTTTAACGGTTACTTTTCCTTCAATACCGTATTGAACGGCAAGCGGCGGATAGCCCGGCTCCGCTTTAGTGAGAAGTTTTACATTGTTGAATTTTAGATTTTTCGGCGCGTCGGGTTTTTCTTCGTTTTTAATTATTACCGTGCGGGCTTTTTTCTTTTCGGCGTTCGTTTTAAATAGCACGACGGTCGATTCGTTAAAAAATTTGAAGGAAACATGTTTGTCTTTCAAAAGAAAGGAAAGGGCTTTTTTGAGATCGGGTTTTTCGGCGCTGCATGAAACTCTGATATCCTTCGCCAGATTATCGTCGTAAATAAAAATAACATTCTGCCGTTTTTGAATGTCGTCTAATACTTTTGCCAACGGCACATTATCATAATGGAGAGAAACCGGATTCTCTCCATTATAATTTTGCCCGAACGTTCGCGCAAAAAGAAATAGAATCAGAAAAGCTACATTATATTTAACGTTTCCGTTCATCAATCAAATTCTTCAAGCGCTTATTTCATCTGTCTTAAAAGAAAGTTTGACCTTGGGATAATGTTTCGATACAAATGATTTAATTTTCAAAAGAAGACCTTCTTTTAAGTTCTGTTCTTTTTCGCCGAATGCCGGAGAGTTTTCAATGAGATAGATATCGTTCTTAAGCGATTCGACCAGTTGGGCTTTTACTTTCGGCAAAAATTCGCAATCGGGATACCTTTGAATAAAATCGTGGAAAAGAAGAAACGTCAACGGATAAGAATCCCAAATATCTCCCCATTCCGGAAGCGATTTTTCTTGAATAACTTGCTTTGCAAAATAGTTAAATCTTATTTCTCCGCCCATTTGGCGCACAAACTCGACATGCTTATCAAAAAGTTCCTTCTGCAATAGTCTCTTTTTTTCCGCTTCCGTAGTAGAGTTAATTCTATCATAAAGCGAAAGGACCGACCGGACATAGTAATCCGAATTTTCCGGGTTGTTTTGATAGTCAAAAATCACTTTTAATTTTACGAACGAAGGAACGTTGATATCTCCTTTTTTAGCCGGAAAGAAGAGCAGCTTTTTACAGTAGGAAAGCGCCGCAGCGTCGAGGTCGTTGTAGCCGGAAGACTCGCTTATTCTTACGTTTTGAACGGCGCCTTCGTCGGAAACCGAAATCAGCGCTTTCGCAACTCCTTCAATTCCTTTTTCCTGAGCGGATATCGGGAATATCAGGCGCGGCTGGCTTTTGATTGACGGCGGAGAATATTCGCCGCTATCAGAATTGACGTTTGCCGAGCAGCTCCATAATAGCAGCAGAGCTAAAAATATTGCAATGTTATTTGTTCTTTTCATAATTAAATCCCCCCATGTTAATTAGTATTTATTTTTGGCGTTACAGCTTAATGGAATTATTTTTTGCTTTAATGAGATAGCCGTTTTCTGTTTTAGAATAATCCAAATTCAAAGCCATGCAGATCATTGAAAGCGCGGCGTCAATAGTTTCATTATTAAAAGTTCCGGTTAGCTTAAGCGAATTTAGACCGGAGCCTGAAAGAGTAACCGGAACGTCATAATATCTTTCCAGTTCTCCAACTATCTCTTTGAGAGGCGAACTGCGGAAAGCGAGTTTTCCGTCAAGCCATCCCGTTAGATAGTCCGCGTCAACGGTGTCAATTGCGCTCGGCTTCATGTTTTCAAGAATTGAAGCGGAAAGGTTCTTTGTCAAAATCACTCCGCCGCTTGACGCTTCTTTCGGTTCTAATTTTACTTTCCCTTCTTTTACTGTTACTTTAGTTACTCCTTCTCTGAAGCGTACGTCGAACTTGGTGCCGAGAACCGTAGTGCGTGAATTTCCGGTTATTACAATAAACGGAGTTCCGTTTTTAACCGCCGAGAAAAAAGCTTCCCCCCTAAGCTTTATTTCCCGGCTCTTCCCCTCAAAATCTTTTGGAAATTTGATTTCGCTTCCGCTGTTGAGCTTTGCCGTTGAGCCGTCCGGCAATGTTATCTCTTTAATTTCTTTGTTTTGCGTGGACGCGGTAATCCAAACGGGAGCGTCGGTTTCGCTGTTGAAGAAAAGTATTCCCGCAATAAGAATTATGGAAGCAAATCCAATTGACAGTCCGGGCTTTAGTTTCCCTACGGTCAATAATTGGAAGAAAGAGAATATCCCGTCGAATAATGAATCTCTTTTCTCCGGTTTTTCCATTGTCTCAATTCTTCTTTCCAACGCAAGCCATTCTGTTTTGGCTTTAGGAATTTCGGCTGGTTCTCCGGCTTCGTTTAAATTCCAGATTTTTTTTATATCTTCAAATTCATCTCTAAGTTTTTCCGATTCGGCAAGTAATCTTTTCAGCGTTTCTTTCCCTCGTTCGTCGATTTCTCCCGCGAGCGATTTCGCGCATAGTATTTCAAATTGCTTTTTGTTCATTGGCGATTTTTCCTTTAGTTAACAGTTAATACGATTGAGCGGATAAAAACCCTACTTTAAAAACAATGGATAATTTTTTTCAGGGACTGAAGTTCTTTTTATTGGAGAACTTTTTTAGTATTCAACGTTGTATCGCAAGGTTCGGAAAAATATTTTTCAATTGTTCATACTCAATTATGAAAGTATTTTTGGTGAAATGTTTTTCTTAAAATTGAAAGCGCTTTTGCCATTCTTTTTTCGACTGCTTTAACGGAAATTTTACATATTTCAGCTATCTCGTAATATTTGAATCCGTCGTATCTGCTTAAGAAATAAACTTCCCGGATTTTTTGAGGAAGGTTTTCCACCGCATCGTCTAGGTCGATTTTTAAATCCGCGTCTTTCTCCGTTGCGGAAACGCGAGCCTCTTCAAGATGAAGATTTTTTGAAGAATGTAATTTCGCCGCATCGATCATCAAATTTTTTAACGAGCGGAAAAGAAAAGCTTTAATCGATTTTGCGGAGTTCAAACCTTTTCTGTTAATCCAAACTCGCGCGAAAAGTTCCTGTACAAATTCTGCGGCGGCGTCTTCGGAATGTGTTCTGTTCCAAGCAAATCGGAATAATCTTTCGTAGTAAATAAAGTAAAGTTCCTTGAAAGATTCTTTATTGTCCCGTTTAATCTCGTTGACTAAACGGATTTCCCGGTTTCTATTTTTGTCGGCATTCGGCATATATTATGGCGTAAGCGTTTTTATTTTTCCGCCGCTTTATAGTATTGTAACTAAAATCCTTCCCGATAAATGGAACATTCCGCTTTCGGAAAAACACCCCGACAAAAAGCATCGGGATAAATCGGGACAAGTTGTTTTTTTTACCTGCCGCGTGTAATTGCTTTTTTATTACACTGTGGTAAAGAAATTCTGATATTAAAAAAACATTTCTGAATTAACTTAAAAATTAGAAATTGGCAAAACAAAACATTTGTAAAATATTTCGCCTTCTAAATTCTAAGTTCCAAATTGCACTTTAGTGCGTTAGGTTTAAATCAAATTTAAGAAAAAAATTTTAAAACGAATGAACCGAATGAGATTTATCCCCAAAAGTTCATTGGATAAAACTTCTAATAATCGTCGTTAGAAAAAACATTCTTCGACAAAAGATTTCTCCGCTGCGTCCGGCAGT
>JAADIR010000190.1:2159-10671 GCA_013151245.1 Chlorobiota bacterium | reverse complement strand
AAGATACAATAATTTTTAATTCATATTCCTAAATTTTTCGCGTGCGCCCGCGTTGGGAACGGCGCGGGAAACCTTATCGACAAAGAAAAAAGCGTCGAACGATTTTACGGGGACGCACGTCATATCAAAGTCCTGCCCCCTTAAAGTTTTATCGGTATTAAGCCAATCTTTAACCGCTTCGTTTTCCGTCTTTCCCTTTAGATCAATTAAAAAGTAATCGTAGTCGAGTTTTGCAAACGTTCCGTCCAAAGTTTTTTCATCGGCGGGCGGAAATGATTTATTCCATCCTTCAAACTCTCCCCTATTGAACGACGCTCCGATCGAGATCATTTTATCTTTCAATTGATCGCTTAAAAAACTTCCCATTCCTTTAATAACGCTTCCAGGCAAGGCGGTCATTGTGAATCCGGCTTTTGCGATATGAACGTTATGCGCCCATACGATAATTTTTTCGTCGTTTGCGCGTTTCTTAATCCAAAGAACGTTTTCCGCCATCGCTTTATCCCGTATCAGTCCCATTGTCAATTTGTCCGTTTCCGAAAACATATTGTTCGCCTCCTTTGCGCAATAAGCAAGGCATAATATCCAATCATATTCATCGGCGGAAGAATTTGAAATATATTTTGTTTTGTTCAATTTTAATTGCTCGTAGAGATCATTATAATTGATCGCCAAAGTTTCTTTTTCCGCGACGGAAAGAGACGAATATTGTTGCAGCGTGTTCGGCCAAAAATTATCGTCAATCGTCTCTTGCGCAAAATATTTCTTTTGAAACTTTTCAAAAGTCGCTTTATCTATTTTATTCAAATAATTGAAAATTTTGTTCAACCCGTAATTCGGCGCAACAATATCGATTCCGTAAAATTCAATTTTCTTTTTGTGTAAAGAATCTTTGTTATAGTCGCGCATCCAATTAATTATGGTCAGCGTTTCTTCCGTATCCCACAAGAACCATCCCGGCATATTCGCCGTTATCTCTTCAATATTTCCTTTTCCTTCAAGAATATATTTGTTTATTTTTTCCGCATAAGGAAGACTCGCTTCTAAAATAAAAGTCGTGAAGCCCAATTCTTCCACAAGATATTTAACGAACCGGCGCTTAAGCAAATATTGTTCGTGAATATCGTGTCTGCTTTCACCAAGGAAAACCGCTTTTGCGTTGCCGACAATCTTTTTCAATAAAAACAAATCGTCCGCATTCTGCGTTAGTTCCAATGTCTTTATTTCTTGAGAATTTTGTTTCGCCCAAACGACGAAAGAATCGTCTTTGTTTTGAGGTTCCGATTTGCCGCAGTTTACAACGGCAAGAAGAATCAAGATAATTCCAAATAAAGTTCGTAAAAATTTCATGCATCCCCCTTTTCTTTAACCGCTTTATTTATTTCCAACATTCCGCTTGAAAAACCGTTCTCCTAAACTTATTATCTTGGAATGTTTGAAAAGTTAGACGCATAAATTATTTTATAGTTGCAAAGTATTTTCAGACTCCGAAAATTATTGAACGCGATAATTCGTCGGGAAAATATTAAATCCGTTTCCCAATTGAAAAAAATTGTTTTAAATCCTAAACAATATTATTTCTTCTTCGATAATACACCTACAATAGTTGAAAATAAAATTATCCGGAGTATCCATGGATGACAATACAAACGTCCAAGATGATCTAAAAAAACTTCAGGCGCTCGACCCCGAAATTAAAAGAAACGTAATTGAGAAATATTTGGAAGAAGATTTACCCGACGAATTAGTGCCTCCAATCTGTTCGCTAATCGAAGATCCCGAAAGCGGCGTCAGAGACGCGGTTGGACTTCTTCTTGCTACAAAAAAGAATGAAATAATTCCCCGAAACGTCGTGCCGTTTATTTCTTCGCCCGTAATTGCCGCAAGAAATCTTGCCGGTGAAATCCTAATTAAATTCGGACCTCAGGCAATCGACGCTATAGTGGAATATCTGCCGGACGCAAGCGACGACGATCAAAAATTTCTGATTGACGTTCTTGGTTTGATCGGAGATAAAAAACCTGCAAAAGCAATAATGGACGTTCTGGACAAAACCGAAAACGACAACGTGCTGCTTGCTTGTATCGAAGCAATGGGACACATCAAGTGCGAAAACGCGACGGAAAAAATTACAAGGTATTATGATAAGAACGAAGTTTTCCAACCGACCGTAATTGACGCGCTGGGGAAAATAGGATCCGACGAAGCAATTAATTTTATTCTTGAAAAATATCACGAAGTTGACGAACTTACAAAATTTTCGATGATTGAAAGTTTGGGCTTCGTTGGAAACACGCAGGCTTTCTTCCTCCTTTTGTCCGAATTGAGAAATCTGAACGACGCGCTAGTGTGGGCGGCAATCGAATCGTTGAATAAATTACGGAGCAAACTGAGTCTCGACGTTCCGTTCGACGAAAACATGAAAAACGCAATCCTCAGCACCCTTCTCGAAGGAGAAAAAAGACACAAACAAGCGGCCGCCGAGTTGCTTACCGCTTTCGACGATAAGCAATTGGTAGAAGCGTGTTTGACAATTTACGGCGACGACGAGAACGTTGACGGTAATATCAAAAAGAAATTTTTAGAAAACCCGAAACCTCTTTACTCAATGATTACCGACTATCTTGCAAAAAGCCCGGCGAACATTAAAATTCTGTTAGAGTTAATTAAAGAAATGATCGAAACGGACGAAGGAGAAAGTTTTTACGCCCTTTCGGAATTTGAGAAGAGAGGTTTGAGCGACGTATTGACCCAGAATTTAGAAAACCCGGACGAAGAAGCGCGCAGAAATATTATCGAACTTCTTTTCTTCACCGACTCGGAAGTCGCTCTAATGTTTTTGGATACGATGATTCAAGACAGCGATATTTGGAACAGACTGAGAATTTTGGAAATCATTGATGGCTGCGAAGACCAAAGATGTATCGACGCCGTAAAAATTCTGGCGAACGACCCTGATGAAATGGTCGGCGAACGCGCGCGGCAGATGTTATCAATGTTTGAATAAAATATTTTAGGAACGAATATGTTTAATCAATCTCCATTTAAAAAGGATTTATCAAAAAGACCCGCGGGGTTTGGCTTTTCAAAAGGTCCAAGTCTGAAAATGTCCGATGCAACATTCGAAGAATGGCGAAAATACATTTACGACGTAACGGGCATTTATTTTCAAGATAATAAAAAGTATCTTTTGGAAAGCAGACTACAAAAGAGAATCAATTTTTTAGGACTTGATTCGTTCGAAAAATACCTTGAATATATCAAGTTTAATCCTAAAAAAGACGCCGAAAAAAAATATCTTTTTGAAGTCATCACAATTAACGAAACATTTTTCTTCAGAAACCAGCCGCAGCTCGACGCTATTGTGCAAACCGTGCTGCCTGAATTACTATCATCCCCGTATAAGACAAATAAAAATAAGATTAAAATTTGGAGCGCCGCTTCGTCTTCGGGAGAAGAGGCATATTCGGCGGCTATTAATTTTCACGAATTAATTAAACCGAGATATCCTAACCTCCAAGTTGAAATTGTCGGCACCGACATAAACTTTGCCGTGGTTGAAACTGCAAAAAAAGGAATTTACAAAGAGTATGCCGTAAGAAACACTCCCCCGATTATGCTGAGGAAATATTTCAAACCCGATGGGAATACATTTATTTTAGACCCGATGATAAAACGATACGTAACATTCAAAGAATTAAACCTGTTTGACGACCGGGCTATGAGAGCAATGAACGGATTCGATATTATTTTCTGCGCAAACGTTCTAATTTATTTCGATATGATATCAAAAACAAAAGTTGTTTCACATCTTTACAATGCTTTAAATAAAGGCGGCTACTTGTTTATCGGCTATTCCGAAACTTTGCATGGAATATCGAAAGCCTTTAAATTAATAAGCTTTCCTAAAACAATCGGTTATAAAAAGGAGTAAAATAAATTATGAAAAAAGTAGTATTAATTGCCGATGATTCGCCGACAATCAGAAAATTTGTCTCGTTTTCTCTTAAAATGCAGGGATTTGAAGTCCTTGCCGCATGCGACGGAATGGAAGCAATAGAATTAGTTACGGGAAAGAAAATTGATCTTATTATCACCGATTTAAATATGCCTAATATGGACGGATTTGAACTGATTGAAACTTTACGCGCTAACGAGGCTTACAAGGACGTTCCAATAATTATTCTTTCTTCGTTGGCGGGCAGCGAAGAAATTGAAAGAGGCATGAATACCGGAGCCAATTCTTATATGGTAAAGCCGTTCGACCCGAAAAGAATTCAATATGAAGTAGCGAAATATTTAAACTAAACTAAGAGGAAATAATGGATTTGAAATTTTTAGTCGTAGATGATTCGGTTACAATGAGAAGAATTGTAACCAATTCTTTGAAAACGCTCGGTTATTCCGCTTTTGTAGAAGCGGTTGACGGAAAGGACGCGCTTAATAAAATTCAAGCCGACAGCTCAATAAATTTTGTAATAACCGACTGGAATATGCCGAACATGACCGGACTTGAGCTGACTCAGGCAATAAGGGGCAATTCGGCAACCGAGGGACTGCCTATTCTAATGGTAACAACCCGAGGGGTTAAAGACGATATTCTTCAAGCGCTGCAGGCAAAAGTGAATAATTATGTCGTGAAGCCTTTTACGCCTCAAGTGTTAAAAGAAAAATTAGATCAAATAATATCAAAACTGTAGAGGAATGTTATGGCTGAAGGAGTTAAAAGTATATCGAAAATATTTGACAACCTTAACGATCTGAAAAACGCTTTCAAGATAGGAGAAAAGGTTGTCCCGATAATTCAAAGTCTTACGGAATTTATGCAGGAAATCGTTCCTTTGCTTGAAAAAATAAATTCATCTATTTCGGAAAGCGCCACCCAAATGCCGCAGGCGTCAAATCAAATAAACAGCGTTACAAGCGCAACCGAATTAGCGACGAATGAAATACTCGACCTTGTGGATAAGATTACGGACAACGTGAACGAAACAGATAAAAAACTTGCCGAGTTCGGAGAAGATCATCAAGAAAGAGGAGAATTACTTGTACAATTAAGGGAAAAAATTTTAGATAACGCCGAAGCCGTTGAAATTGTCGATAAAATTATTGAAAAAGACAAAATGACGGAAGTAATCGCCGAATTGAGAAAGAGAATTCAAACGGTGAACGAAGATTCATTCAAGATCACTATGTCGTTGCAAGTTCAAGATATTACGTCTCAGCAGTTAGCCGCCGTAAATCATTTAATTGAATCCGTAAATAAAAAATTATCCAAACTTGTCGAACAAATAAATATGAGCGAACTTAAAGACGAAATTAAAGAACTTTCAATTGATGTGCCGGACGACGCGCATTACGATCCCAATGCAAAATATGACCACGACCAATCAAAACAAGATGAAGCGGATAAACTAATTAATCAAAATCAAAAAGCGTCTCAAGATGAAATTGATAAACTTTTCTCGTAGGAGTTAGCAGATGGAAACAGATTATTCTTTACTAAACGATCCGGATATGAAAGAAATCTTCGAGAGCTTTCTTGTTGAAACAAAAGAGATTCTTGAAAAATTAGATTTGGATTTAATTGAACTTGAAAACAGACCCGACGATAACGAATTGCTCAACGACATATTCCGCTCTTTTCATACAATAAAAGGAACTTCCGGATTTTTGGGGCTATTGAAATTACAAACGCTCACACATCACGGGGAAGACTTGCTCAACAAACTTCGCAAGGGCGAAGTGCAGCTTAATGAAACAATAATGGACGCAATTCTTCACGGCTACGATGAAACAAAAGCCCTTCTTGAAGTAATTGAAGAGAATAAGAACGAAGATTATGATACCGGCGCAGCCCTGGCGGAATTTGAAGAAGTTCTGAAAGGAATCAACGAAGGCGGCGGAGAAGCGCAGAAGAAAGAAGAAACCCTCCCCGAACCTCAACCGGAAATAACTGTGGAAGAAGAAGTAATAATAGAAGAAACTATCGAGGAAGTCGAGGTAGAAAAGGAAATTATTGTCGAAGAAAATCAGACGGAAGAGAAACCTCCTCCAAAACAGGAAAAGCCGGCTGAAAAAGTGAAACAAACGCCCGATAAAATAGTCGATAAAACAAAAAAAATAGTCTCTTCCAAAAAGGGTGAAAATTCAATACGGGTTGACGTTGAACGTTTGGACGAACTGCTCAATTTTGTCCAAGAGCTTGTGCTTGGAAGAAACAGACTCGCACAGCTCAACGCTGAAATGCAGCTGGAATATGAAGGAAGCGATATTGCAAGAAACCTTGCCGAAACAACGCGTCAAATTGATTTAATGACAACCGAACTTCAGCTTGCGGTAATGAAAACAAGAATGATTAGAATAGGAAAAGTCTTTAACCGTTTCCCCCGCCTGGTTCGCGATCTGAGCAAAGATATGAATAAAGAAATTCAGCTCGACATTGTTGGCGAAGAGACCGAATTGGACAAAACGCTTATCGAAGAAATTAACGATCCGCTGGTTCACCTTGTGCGTAATTCGGCGGACCACGGAGTTGAAACCCCCGACGTTAGAGAAAAGAAAGGCAAACCGAGAAAGGGAACAATTACCCTTTCAGCCGAGCACGAAGGAAATAATATCATCATCACAATAGAAGACGACGGCGCGGGAATTAACCCTGAAATAATAAAAAGTATTGCAATCAAGAAAGGGATAATTTCTCAGGAAAGAGCCGACGAATTATCAAAGAATGAAATTTACAATTTGATTTTTGCGCCCGGATTTTCCACAGCCGAAAAAGTTACGAACGTTTCGGGACGCGGAGTTGGAATGGACGTTGTAAAAACAAACGTCGGCAAACTGCGCGGAATTATTAATATCGAATCGGAAATAGACGTTGGCACTAAAATTATTATTAAGCTTCCTTTAACGCTCGCAATAATTCACGGGCTGCTGGTAGAAATTGCCGGCGAAACTATTGTTGTGCCGCTCAGTTCGGTAATTGAAGTTGTACGGATTGAGAAAGAACAGATTTATTCGGTCAATCAAACGGATTGCATAAAATTGCGCGACACGGTTCATCCGCTAATTGATATTGATAAAGCGCTTTACAAAAAAACGGGGAAATCCGATGAACAAAAGGATTCCCAGTATATTGTTATTATCGGCGTCGCGGAAAAAAGATTCGGATTGAAAGTTGACGGACTAATAGGGCAGAAAGAAGTCGTCATCAAATCGCTCGGCAACTATCTCGGCGATATCGACGGCATAGCCGGTTCAACGATTATGGGCGACGGAAAAGTAATAATGATTGCAGACGTTTCCGAATTGGTGCATAAGGTTTTGGAGAACAAGTAATGGAAAAAATTCGAATTCTGATTGTTGACGACTCGGCGTTTATGAGAAAATCCCTTTCTATTATGCTTGGGTCCGATCCGGATATTGAAATTGTCGATACGGCGCGCGACGGTCTTGACGGTTATGAAAAAGCCGTAAAACTTAAACCCGACGTTGTTACGCTCGATATAGAAATGCCGCGAATGGACGGACTGACCGCCTTAAAGAAAATAATGAAGGACGCCCCAACGTCCGTGATTATGGTCAGTTCGCTCACAACCGAAGGAGCCGAAGCGACATTATCGGCTATGGAGTCGGGAGCTGTGGATTTCATTGCAAAGGAGATGTCTTTTGTCAGCGTAAATATTGCCGGAATTAAAGCCGAACTGGTTGGAAAAGTGAAAGCCATAGTAAAACAAAAACGTTTTAAATCAAGACTTTCAAGAATACATTCGGCGGCGGCGCTCGGCAAAACGACGGCTTCCGCTTCGGCTCCAAAAGGCAAACTGCCGCAAATGGGCTACAAAGCGGTTGCTCTCGGAATTTCTACCGGCGGACCTCTTTCGCTTCAGAAAGTAATTCCCCACATTTCCGAAAAAATTAGAACGCCGATTTTTATCGTTCAGCACATGCCCCCTAAGTTTACGCGCTCTTTAGCCGATAGATTGAACAATATGAGCAAAGTTAATGTGAAAGAAGCCGAAAACGGCGAAACGGTGAAATCGGGAACGGTTTATATCGCTCCGGGCGGATTCCATCTTAACTTAAAATCCGGACTCGGCGGCGAAAAAAGAATAATTATCGCCGAAGAACCTTCGAATACGCTGCACAGACCTTCGGTGGACGTTATGATGAATTCCGTTATAAAAGAATACGGCAAATTTACGCTTGGCGTTATTATGACCGGCATGGGACACGACGGAACCGAAGGAGTTAAAGAATTGAAAAAACTAGGCGGGCATTGTCTGGCGCAAGACGAGGCTTCATGCGTGGTTTACGGAATGCCCAAATCGATTGTTGACGCCGGATTAGCCGATCAAATTGCCCCTTTAGAAAAAATACCATTTTTAATTAATAATGCGGTTGTATAAATGAAAGAAGATGAATTCGAAGAACAGACATTCAAAGAAATAACCTATCGAGCCATCGAAGGCAGCGGTAATATTATTAAAGCCGAAGACGCTAAAATTGTAGG
>JAADIR010000190.1:0-2082 GCA_013151245.1 Chlorobiota bacterium | reverse complement strand
GAGATAAAATTCGTCTGCTCCTGCGGCGAAACAAAATCAATCCTTCTCGATTATAATGAATAATTTCTCCTTGAACTTGCGATCGTTTTCAATTCAACTTTTTCGCGGTTTTGCGCATCAAAAAAATATGAGTTTTTCTTGCGTTAATAAATAAACTTAAAAATTTGTAAATTTAAAAAAGCGCGAACAATTTGAAAACCGCCCGCGCCAATCGCCTCTTACCTCTTACTTTAAAAGTATCATCTTCTTACTCTCGGTAAAGTTGCCGGATTGAATTCTGTAAATATAAATTCCGCTGGAAAGTCCTCTTGCGTTAAACTCCGCTTCGTATCTCCCCGCTTCACGCTTGGCGTTTACGAGCGTCGATACTTCGCGTCCCAACACGTCGTAAATCTTCAGAGTCACAAAGCCCGTCTCCGGTATTTCATATTTTATCGTCGTCGTGGGGTTGAAAGGATTGGGGTAGTTTTGCATCAGCGCATATTGCTCTACCGCTAAACTTCCTTGATACGGAAGCTCAACGTATCCTCTCGTTTTGCCCAACGCGCTTCCTTCGGCGTATATCTTTGAAAAGCCGTAGCCGCCGCCGAGATTGTCTTCTACCGTCAATTTCAAACGAACCGTCTTTGTTCCTATTCCGTCGGTGTTTATCGAATAAGAGATATTATCATATTGATTTAAATTGTATTTATCGTATGTAATATCGTCGTAACTTCCTATTACGTTGTTCGTCCCTTCTTCAACCAGCTCAACCTTAAAATGAACGTAACTATCTTCGCCCAATATCTGCGTTGAAAAGAGCGAGTCCGTCAAGCCGTAGAGAACGCTGTAAACCAAGGAATTTCCTCCGCTCAACTCAAACGGATTTGTCCGAAGATATTGATTTATATGCGTCAAATCGTTTACGTAGTTGGAATCGATTATCTCCTCAAACTCTACCGGCGCGCCGTTTAATTCCACGTCGCCGAAGGCAAAGTAAAACTCCGCCGTATCTATATAAGCTACGCCTTTTCTGCCGGTTAATATCTCGCCTGTATTTTCTTTGCCCAAACTGCCTATCGCCGCAGAGGTTGTGAAAAAATACGGCTGAGACGAAACCGTGTAAGTTACCGCGTACATATCGCTATAATTCGTCCCGTTGCAAAGTTGTAAATATTTATCGTTTCTTCCCAAATCTTTGGGGTGGTTGTAGAACCAGTCTTTTATAATTTTATCTTCATAATTTCCGCTTACCGATTCTGTATATCCTATCACATAATGTCTATTCTGTCCGTCGTCTGTCATATTGGAATTTTGATTTACAACCGCCGAACCCGAAGCGTTGAAAAATCCCCAATATCCGCTCGATTGCTTTCTTCTGAATACAACTCTCGTTTTATTTCCCGATTTATCAACCGGTTTAATGCCGACGATTGAGTAAGTTGACCCGAGCCAACTTACTACCGGATAATAATGCCCTTGATAATAAGATAATGTAATCGAAGGAACTCTGTTCATTGCATATCCGCTACCCGATGAAATATTTTCAACGGCGTTTTGAACAATAACCGGATTAAACCCCCTAGTGTCTATTTGCATATAATTTATTTTTGATAACCCTTCCTGCCAAGCAATATAAAAAGACGATATTAAAGTGTTTTTGTCGTTGTTTGTTGAGTCTATTATCGTCGGATAAAAAGATGAAGAACCCGTGCCGTTTATCTTTCCGTGAGATTGATAAGTAAACGACGAGGACCCTGATGTATGACGAAGCATTTGATAATATAATCCCTCGTTGCCCGATGATGAATTTTTCCAAATAATCATAAGATTATCGTTTGTACCTTTTGCCAAAACCGGCGTATAATTTATCGCGCCCGACGAATATGTATTTGTATTATTAAGACCCGTTACAAATACCTTAGAATCTTGACCGGACTGATAATAAGCCAAATAAATATTATTATTACCTCCGTCGTCCGTTTGAAAGACTACGTAAAAATAATTACGGTCGCCCTCGTCTAGAGCTAAACCGGGTGATTTTCCTATTTCATAATAACCGTAACCTACCGGCTTGCCGTTATTCATTATTTCCCAACTCTG
>JAADIR010000019.1:8796-12588 GCA_013151245.1 Chlorobiota bacterium | reverse complement strand
CGGAAACGGGTTTCAGCGTTTTTGATTTTCTATCGTAAAGCGTGAGAACTCTTTTGTCGGCTTCAAATCCCGCGCGCGCCATTGAAGTAAAAGCAATATATTTTCCGTCCGGCGAATAAACCGGTTGACAATCGTTCCCTTTACTTACCGAAATTTTAACGGGCTTCGGCGAAGAACCGAATTTTAGATTTGTAACGTCAACGACGTAAATTTCATTGTTTGTGCTTAGTGCGACAACTTTGTCCGGATTCATTGTAAAGGCGACTTCTTTTCCGTCGGGAGAAAAATTGTAATCGCTTCCGCTTCCCAAATCAATAGGCGGAACGTCGTGCGGACTGTTTAACGTCAGATCGTAATAATATTTATCATCGAGTTTCTTTAAGAAGAGATGGCTTCTTTTCGGTCCGCGCCAATGGTCCCAATGTTTGTACATCAATTCCGTAATAACTTTTACTTCAACGGGATTTTCTTTTGCGGCTTCGTCTTTTTCTCTGCAGCATTCCTGCGTCGAACAATCGGGAAAAACGCTGGAGACAAACATAAACTTACTTCCGTCGTTTGCCCAAACGACTCCCGAAGCGCCGCCGTAAAAATCCGTTAATTGTTTTTCGTTTTCGCCGTTAAGATCGCAGCTCCAAATTTGCCCTTTATATGAATATGAAATTCTTTCTCCGCCGGGAAGAAATTTAGGAGAAGATTCGCTTTCGGAGGAATTTTTTAACGGACGCATATTTGCGCCGTCGGAGTTAATCAAATAAATATCCGTATCGCCGTCGTTTTTATCCATCGAATATTTTGTAACTGAAAAAACAATCGTGTTTCCGTCCGGCGAAACGTCAAAAGAACCTATTCGGTTCATCGCCCACAAATCGTCAACGGTAATAGCTTTCTTTTCCTGGGCTGAAATCTGAATTGCCAAAATCAAAAATATTGTAAAGAATAGACTTTTCATTTTATCCTCAAATAGACTAAAAGAATTCAAACGTTAAATTAATAAAAACGCATCTTTAAAACGCATTTATGATATGATTTATTACGGGGTCTTTTCCTTTTTCCAAAAGAATTGCAACGACGTCAATCCGGCAGTCAACATTTTCAATTTCTTTTTCATACAGATAAAGTTCGGCAATTTTTCTGACTTGCTTTTGCTTCCTTTTTGTTACTGCGTATTCAGGCTCGCCGTATTCGAGATTGTTTCTTGTTTTCACTTCGACAAAAACCAGTCCGCCTCCTTCGCGCGCGATAATGTCAATTTCGCCGCGCCCGTAACGGTAATTCCGTTCGAGTATTTCATAACCTTTGCCGATAAGAAGTTTAACGGCGAGGTCTTCGCCGATTTGCCCGAGTTTTTGTTTTTCGCCGCTCATTAAAGTTACGCCGCCGCGAATAAGCAAAGTTGATTTTATCGGCTTCGCTTATTCGCTTTTATTTTCCAAAAGAATATTTTCTAACCTTTTAAAAGAATGATTTTCGTCTGAATAGGCGAAAGCCATTCGCAACCGTTTTCGGTTACGACTATTTTTTCTTCTATTGTCGCGATTCCGAATCCCTCAATCGTAAGGCGCGGTTCAATAGTGAATACGTTTCCGACTTCAAGCGGAATATACGGGGCGTTTCCGTATCTTTCCCAGCGCGGTCCAAGCAGCGCGCCGCCGTCGTGAGCTTTTCTTCCCACTTGATGACCGAGTCCGTGCGGATATTCTTCGTAACCTTTTTCCACGATAAAGTTTCTGGCAACCGCGTCTATTTCCCACCCGAGTTTTCCCGGTTTAATTGCGTCTTTAGCCATTTGAATAGAATCGACAATAACTTGAAAACCTCTTTGAACTTCGTTTGGGGCTTCCGTTTCTCCGTCGCGGAGAACGTACCAAGTCCGCTGCAAATCGGAACAATATCCTTTGTAGTTAATCCCGAAATCCATATTGATAACGTGCCCTTTTTGAATTGCTTTATCAGTCGGTCCCGAATGCGCGCCAGCCGTATCCGGTCCGGTAAAAACTGCGGGACAATGTTCTTCGTCCCACGCAAATCCGAAACCTCTTTCTTTAACAAGTCCGCGAACAAATTCCGCGACTTCTTTTTCCGTTTTCCCCACTTCAATAAATTCCGTTACTTCGTCAAATATTTTTAAAGTTTCAACGATTGCGGTTTTCATCAGTTCAAGTTCAGCCGGCGATTTTCTTCCTCTTACCGCGGCGACAATTTCTTCGGACGAAACGAGTCTTTCCGCGTAAGGAGTATCTTTTAAGTAATCGGAAAGCTCAAGAAACAGACCGTGCGTAAGCCCGTCGGCAAGAGTGGAGTTGCGCGAAAAATTAATCGCGATTTTATTCGGATCGTGTTTTTTTATAGCGGCAATTAAATCTTCTTTAATTGATTTCAGATAGGGGACGATATTTTTAAATGTCCCGACGGTTTTCATATTTGCTTCTTCCAGCGAACCGATTATTGCAGTTGTGTCTCCGTCTTTTGTGATAATAAACGCCGACGACCACGTTGCGCCGGTTCCTACAATCATATCCATCATCGGGTCTTTTATGTTTCCCGTTTCCCGCACGTAAGTCATCCACATATCGATATTTTTTTCTTGAAGAATTTCCGCGGCTTGTTTTTGTTTTTGAAGAATCATTTCATTCGGCATTTTAACCTCTCAAATTTTTTACGTTTAATTTATTCGTTTCTCAATTCTCATAACCGATTTAACATATAAAAATAACCAATTAACCGAAAGAAGTAAATTTTCAATTTATTATATTTTGCTTATGCTTTTCAGAAATTTTACAGGATAAACAGAATGCTCGGAAATAAAAAATTAAAAGTAGCAATCATAGACCTCTACAATAACGAACCGAACCAAGGGATGCGCTGTATTCAAGATATCTTAAACGAAACGGACGTAAAATTTCAAAATGTAAACGTTGAATATGAAATTTTCGAAACAAGATATAAAGCCGAAATTCCCGATTTTGATTACGACGTTTTTATTTCTTCCGGCGGACCGGGAAGCCCTTACGACGGAGAAGGAACAAAATGGGAAGCCGATTATTTCAAACTTCTCGACAAAATAGTCGCGCACAATTCCAATGAAGGCGAACGAAAAAAACACGTTATTTTCATCTGCCATTCTTTTCAAATTATGATACGCTATTTCAAACTTGCGGAAGTAATTAAAAGGAAATCGACGTCGTTCGGGATAATGCCGATAAACAAAACCGAAGACGGAATGAAAGATTCCGTTCTGCGAGATTTGCCGGAACCCTTTTACGGCGCGGACTTCAGAGATTGGCAAGTCGTGCAGCCCAACCGGAAAGTAATTGAAGAACTCGGCGCAAAAATTTTATGCGTCGAAAAAGAACGTCCGCACGTCCCGCTCGAAAGAGCCATAATGGCGCTTCGCGTCGGCGATGAAATAGTCGGGACGCAATTTCACCCAGAGGCCGATCCGGCGAGTATGTATTATCATTTCAGACAGCCGGAAAGAAAAGAACAAATTGTCTCGAAACACGGCGAGGGAAAATATTTTGAAATGCTCAAACTTTTGGAAGACCCGAACGCGATAATAAAAACTCATTCGGTCGTTCTGCCGTCCTTTTTAAGGGACGCAATTCACTCAATTTATCCGGAAGAAAAACCGATCTCGGTTTAAGATTTGAATGAAGCGCTGCAAATAGTATTGCTTTTTGCGCTTGGCGCCGTTGCGGGTTTTATCAATGTAATGGCGGGAGGCGGCTCTACTCTTACGCTTCCGGCGTTGATATTTATGGGGCTTACGCCCGGCGAGGCAAACGGAAC
>JAADIR010000019.1:0-8759 GCA_013151245.1 Chlorobiota bacterium | reverse complement strand
GTCGCTTCTTTCAAAAAGGAAAAATATTCTCAGTTCGGCGTCAGTTGGAAGCTGGCGCTTTTCACGCTGCCCGGAGCAATCGTCGGCGCAATTGCGGCGGTAAATATCAGCGACGTTCTTTTTCAAAAAATATTGGGAATAGTTTTAATAGGCGTCGCCGTTTCAATGATTTTGCCGAAGTCTTCGTTGACTATCGAAAAAGAAGACGCGACAAAAAACATTCCCGCAAAAGTATTTATCGCGATGTTCTTTGTCGGTTTCTACGGCGGTTTTGTGCAAGCGGGCGTTGGGTTTTTACTTATGTTCGTTCTTCATTTTTTAATGCGCGCGGATTTAGTGCGCGTAAATATGCACAAGGTTTTCATCGTTTTGATTTACACTATTCCCGCAGTTCTGATTTTCGCAATAAGCGGAAAGATCAATTTTGTTTGGGGTTTCGTTTTGGCGGCGGGAAACGCCGCCGGCGCTTGGCAGGCTGCAAAAGTTTCCGTGAGAAAAGGACAGAAAACCGTCAAATTTTTTCTTGCGGTTGTCGTTATTATTATGTCAATTAAATTGTTAAATATATTTTAGATTGTAAAATATTTAAGGGTGTTATGAAAGATAAAAAGCATTGGTACGACGGCATAATTTACGATAAGTTTATTGCGCCCAATCAAGACAGACTTTTCAAACTGATTAGCGCGCTGATACCGGAAGGTTCAACCGTTCTCGATATTGGATGCGGAACGGGACGATTGGAATTTCAGCTTGCCGAAAAATGCGATAAAATTGTGTGCGTCGATCTTTCTTCGAAAAATATTATTCTGGCAAATAAAAAATTGAAGGAAACAAACTTCGACAACGTCAAATTTGTTCACGGAACAATTGAAAATATTGACGGCGGCGAAATTGAAAAATTCGACTTTGCGGTTATGACTTACGTAATTCACGAAGTTGACGAAGATCTGCGCCTGCCGATTTTGAAAGCGATGAAAGAAAAAGCAAACAAACTAATTATCGGAGATTATCTGGTTCCGCGTCCGGATGGCTTTTGGAGTAAGATTAACACGGCGGTTGAATTTGCCGCCGGGCGGGAACACTATAAAAATTTTAAATCGTTTACTGCAAAAGGAGGTTTACAAAATCTTGCCGAAGAAGGGGGATTTACAATAGTAAAAAATATTCAAAACAAACCGAACACGGCGCAGTTAGTGGTTTTAGAGTAATCGCTTAAAACCGGTTCGCAATTAAATAAACTTTTTTGCGGCTTTGGTAAGCCTGTCGTCAATAGCATGCCCCAATTCTTTTCCGCCGATTTTTTCGCAGAGGATAAGATCAATATCTTCGTGTTCCAATTCGTGAATGAATGAGAAGAGATTTGCCGCGGCTTCGCGTAAATTGCCGGTTGGAGAAAGGACTTTTATTTTCACGAACGGAAAATCCAAGTTTTGCTCTTTGAAGAAAAGCGCTCCGATTTTCTTTCCTTTCAAATCTGATAATTTAATATCGTTTATGCAGACAATCGGAACGTCCGGCGCGTAATGATACGGAAGCTGTCCGGGAGAATTAGGAGTTACGTTATTTACTTTTTGTTCAATTTCTCTACCCAGCGTTTCCTCTATTTCTTCAATAGGCAATCCTCCGTGCCTAAGCAGGAAAATATCATCGGAAGTAATTTGAACGATTGTCGATTCGATTCCCACGTCGCAGTGTCCGCCGTCGAGAATAATATCGACTTTGTCGCCCAATTGTTCTTCCACATGCTCGGCTTCCGTTGGGCTTAGTTTACCAAACTGATTTGCGCTGGGCGCGGCAATGGGCATTCCCGCTTTAAAGATTAATTCAAGCGCGGTTTTATGATCCGGCATTCTTACCGCCACAGTCGGGTGACCCGAAGTAACAATAGCGGGAACCTTTTTCGTTTTCTCCAATACAAGCGTTAACGGTCCCGGCCAAAATTTTTCAATTAGTTTTTCGGTTACGGAATTTTTAATAACAACAATATCATCGAGCTGCTGAACGTCGCTGATATGCATAATCAAAGGGTTAAACGAAGGACGGTTTTTAGCTTCGAAAATTCTCGCAACGGCTTCCGCGTCAAATCCGTTTGCGCCTAATCCGTAAACGGTTTCGGTTGGAAAAGCTACGATTCCGCCCGATTTAATAACTTCGGCGGCTCGTTCAATGTTTGCGCTATTTGCTTTTAATATTCCCATTATAGTTCTTAAAGATAGAGAAAAAATGGGAATTATTTCTATTTAATTTTTTCAAAAAACTATTCTCGCATCTTGAAACAATAAATTAGCGTTAAATGTAAAAAGCTCGCAAAAAAATGCAACTTAATGTTGCGGCAAACATCTTATTGATCTGAAAATGACCGAATTATTTGGTATTTTTTTTAGTTAAATATTTTTGATATAACAGAATAGGAAAATGCAAGTAGTTGAATTAACCGAAAGGGAAAAAACGGTTCTGAGGTACGTAATTCATCAATTCGTACTTACGGCTAGTCCGGTCGGCTCGCGTTATATTACGAAGAAATATGACGTCGGGTTTTCTCCGGCAACCGTCAGGAATATTATGTCCGATCTGGAAGATTACGGCTACTTGAATCATCCGCACACTTCCGCAGGTCGCGTTCCAACCGACAAAGGATATAGACTTTATGTCGATTCCCTAATGGCGCCGCCGCAGTTAAAAGAGGTTGAGAAAAATTTAATAAACAGAAAACTTGAGGAAAGCGTTTCCGAAGCCGACGAACTTTTGAAAGTTACTTCGTCATTATTGAGTCAGATAACAAATCAGCTTGCCTGCGTTACTTTTCCGAAGTTGGATAAAGCTGTGCTGGAGAAAATTCAGATCGTTAGTTTATCGTCAACAAGAATAATGATAATTGTGGCTCTCCGTTCGGGACTAGTTAACACAATCACGATGGAAATAGATTCGAAAGTGTCGCAAAAAAATCTTGAATCGGTTCAGAAGTTATTAAATCAGCGACTGAGCGGATTGAAAATTTCCGAAATCAAAAACACTTTACGCGAGCGGATTCAAGACGTTTCCAATGCGGAGCTCAAACCGGTGATTCGTCTTTTTGTAGATTCCGCCGATAAGATTTTTTCCGATTCGAACAAACTTGATCATTCGATTATCACCGGAACAAAAAATATTTTGAAACAGCCGGAGTTTGAAAATCACGAGGAACTTCAGGGAATTATCGAGTTGATTGAAGAAAAAGAAGTAATAGTTCACATATTAGGAGTAAACAAAGAAGAGAATAAAGATTTTCAAATAATTATAGGAAGCGAAATTGAGAGCAGAAAATTGCAGAATTTCAGTTTTGTAAAATCGACATACAAAATAGGGGAAGCCGCCGGAATTCTAAGCGTTGTGGGACCAAAGCGGATGCAGTATTCCAAAGCCGTTGCGGCAATTATCTATTTGGCGGAAACGTTATCCAAAGAATTGAAAAAGATTTCATAAACCAAAAGAGAGATTAATAAAAATGAGAAAGAAAGAAGAAAAAAATCATAAACGAAAAGAACAAGAAGCAAATGAGCGTCGCAAAGAAAAAGAGACGGTTCAAACCGAAACCGGAGTTGACGCCGAGGAGAAAAAAAAGACGTCGGATAAAAATGACGTAAACGTTAGCAAGGACGAAATAATTTCGAAACTAAAAGAGGAAAACGAAGCGTTAAAAGAGACTCTTCTCCGAAAGGTCGCCGAATTTGAAAATTACAAACGACGCACGGAAAATGAAATTTCCGAGATGCTAAAATATGCGGCTCAGGAATTCATTCTTGAAATGCTCAATGTTTATAACGACTTACGCCGTTCGCTTGAACATATCAAAGACGCCAAAGATATCAATGCAATTAAAGCCGGACTCGAAATGGTTTTCGACAAATTCTCGAAAGCGTTGAAAAATCAAGGCGTTGAAAGAATGGAAGTTAAAGGAAAAGAATTTGATTTTAACTTTCACGATGCGCTGATGCAGCGTCCTTCGGCGGAAGTTCCCGACGGAACGGTTCTCGAAGAGATTGAACCGGGATATATTTACAAAGATAAAGTATTAAAACATGCTAAAGTGATTGTCAGTCAAGAAGTTGAGCAAAAAGAAGAAACGGAAAACTAATTTTTTTATTAAGAGATGATTATGGCAAAAAGAGATTATTACGAAGTCTTGGGCGTAGATAAGAATGCTTCAAAAGACGACATAAAAAAAGCGTACAGAAAAATGGCGATGAAATATCATCCCGACAGAAATCCCGGCGACAATGAAGCCGAAGAAAAATTCAAAGAGGCGGCGGAAGCCTATGAAGTTTTGCACGACGACGATAAGCGCGCCAAATATGACCGTTTCGGACACGACGGGCTGAGAGGCGCGGCGGGAGGCGGTTTCGAAGGGTTCCACGACGTCAATGATATCTTCAGCCATTTCTCCGATATTTTCGGAAGCGCGTTCGGAGCAGGCGGCGGAGGCGGCGGGTCTTCAATTTTCGACGATTTTTTCGGCGGCGGTTCTTCGCAAAGAACGTCGCGACGCGCAAGAGGAACCGCCGGTTCGGATTTGAAAGTGACAATAAAGTTAACGCTTAACGAAATTGCGGCGGGAACTTCGAAAAAAATAAAATTAAAACGATATCAAAAATGTTCCGTTTGCGGCGGAACCGGCGCCAAGACGAGCAATGCGTTTAAAACTTGTTCCGTGTGCGGAGGTTCGGGAGAAGTAAGACAAGTTTCCCGTTCGGTATTCGGGCAATTCGTCAACATCGCGCCTTGCAGCAACTGCAGCGGAACGGGAAGGGTGATTTCCGATCCTTGCAACGCGTGCAACGGCGAAGGAAGAACTTTCGGCGAATCAACGATCAAAGTCAACATTCCTGCCGGCGTTCACGATAATAGTTACATGACGTTGCGCGGAGAAGGAAACGCCGGAAAGAACGGCGGACCTTCGGGCGACTTAATTGTTGTTTTCAAGGAATTGCCTCACGAGTTTTTTGTTCGCGACGGAGATAATATTATTTACGATTTGTACGTAAGTTTTCCCGAAGCGGCGCTCGGCGCGGAAGTGGAAGTGCCCACGTTAACCGGACGCGCTAAACTGAAAATAGAAGCGGGAATTGAAGCGGGCAAATTTTTGAAAATGCGGGAAAAAGGAATTCAGCACTTAAACCGTCACGGCGCGGGGGATCAACTTGTGAAAGTGCACATTCACGTCCCGAAACGCGTATCGTCAAAAGAAAAGGAACTTCTGAAAGAACTGCAGGCTCAACCGAATATCAGAGTGCCGAACGGTAAATAACGGAGGATGCTATCCGTAAGTTTTTAGAGAAAATTTCAGTAAAGTTCGGATTTACCGAAACGGAGACAAAAGTAATTCTTTTTCTTGTTCTGATGTTTGCCGCCGGGCTGATAATACGGTACGTTAAATATGATTCGAGCGATAATTTTAAGAAGTTTGATTACTCCGAACAGGACGGTCTTTTTTCCTCGTCCAAAAGTTTTACCGAAGGAGAAAAAAATAACGAAAAAAAAGTTGATTCTGAGCAAGAACTTTTAGATTTTAGTAAGGATAAATTAGAATTGCGGAAGAAAAAGAGCGTTAAGCCGAAAGAAAAAAGCATTAACCTTAATACCGCCGATTTATCAGCCTTTGAAGCCCTTCCTGGGATAGGAGAAAAGACGGCGCAGAGGATAATTAATTACCGATCAACGCACGGAAATTTTTCTTCAATTGAAGATATAATGAAAGTTAAAGGAATTGGTAAGAAAAAATTTGAGCGAATAAAAATGTATTTAATAATAAAAAAATAATTAGGATTTGCCGGAGGATAATATGAGAAAATCTGAACCGTGGTATATTCATGCCGCTTTAATTGTCGTTATACTAATCTTAAGCTATATTCTTTTGCGGGTTGCAATTATTGATCCGGGCGAATATGTAAAAAAAGAGAAATATTTCAAAACGGAATCCCGCGCGCGTATGGATAATCTGCGTCAGGCTGAAATTTTATACAACAAAAAGTTTGAACGCTTCTGCGGTAACTTGGATACATTGATCAATTATGTTAGAACCGATTCTTCCGTTCTCGCTCTTATGACCGGAGTTGACACGTTGACGGGCAGACCCTCAAATCCATTTAAGCCGCTTGTTTCCGGCGAGTTTAATTTCGATTCTCTTTTCCATTCGCCCAAGTCGCTTGCGCGTTACATTCTTGAAGTCGATACGTCAATGCAGGTCGATACCGTCGTTAACAGACGCGGTAAAATCACTTCGATTGACACCACTTATTTAATCGGGACAAAATATTATATCGAAGGTCCTGACGGTTACGGTTCGATCGGTTCGTTAACGTCCGACGCGTTGAAAAACACCGCTTCTTGGGAATAATGTTATATGTCCTTATATCAGTGTCACACCGGTTTAAATATAACCGGCGATAGACTTCAGCTTGTTGAAATTGAATATAAGGATGAAGGATTAATCCTTTCCAATATCGGCGAAGAGTATTTTGACGAGTACCCCGATCCTTTCGGGAAAGAGACAAAGTTCAATTCTCTTTTGCAGAAAGCGTTTGACGAAATTATTTTGCGGAAACCTCTGAAGAGTAATTTCGTCTCGTTTTCTTTGCCGTTTTATTTTTTCAAAATTCTCGAACTCCCGTTTGATCACTCATTAATAAAAACAGATCTAATCGATCAATTCAAATGGGAATTGGCGACTCTTTATCCTCACGAAAAAGAATCGGAATTTTTAACGCAGCATATAGACCTATCGGGCTGCAAAGAAATGGGGAATAATAATGCGATACTAATTTCGGCGCAAAAAAAACAATTGAAAATTATACACAAATTCTGCGTCAGAAATAATCTGCAGTTAAAGTTTGCCGATTATACTCACATTGCGGCAAACAACTTAATTCAGCTGGTCGGGAATAATGAGCGCGGTAATAATTTTGTGTCTCTCCACATAAGCGATCGCTATTATTCATTTTCTTATAACTGCGATAATATTCCGGTATTCTTTGACATTAAACGGCTCGGTTCGATCGTCGAAATTATCGATTCGGTTTCCGCTTCTTTCGAGAAAGTAAAAAAACGTTCTTTACCGATCGATAGCCTCGGCGCTTACTTTCTTTCCGGCGCCGACGTTTCGGAAACATTAGCCGGACAGTTAAAACAAAATTTCGAGACTGATTTCCATTTACTAAATCCTGCCGGAGAAGCGATAATTATTGACGAGAAAATTAAAGATTCATTTGACAAAAATGAATTTCATACATTCGCAGCTCCCGCCGGAATAGCTCTTAGACTAATCTAGGGGGCTTCGCGAAAATTATTCTACTCATTTAATTAAATGCGCATCATTGGAGAAGTTGATAAATATAATTATCGTAAGCCGCTTCGCCCGCCTAAAGGGAATAGTATGTTTTTCTATTAATGCTAAGGAAATTTTTAGATGAGAATTATCGCAGGCGAATTTGGAGGGAGAATAATTAAAATGCCTTCCTCTAAATATACCCGTCCCACAACGGACAAAATGAAAGAATCTCTTTTTAATTATTTAAATAATATAATTGATTTTGAAGGGATAAAAGTTTGCGACATTTACGCCGGTTCCGGCGCGCTTGGTCTCGAGGCTTTGAGCAGAGGCGCGTCTCTCGTTCATTTTGTCGAAAAGAATTTTCCGGTATTTAAAGTTCTTTCGGAAAACATCAAATCGCTGAAAGCCGAAAACTTCACAAAGATATTTAAGATGAACGCCGTTCGCTATACGTCGTTGCCGGAACAAGAAAAATTCGAATTGATCCTCGCCGATCCTCCTTTCTTCAAAGACGATATTCATAAAGTCGTGGAAAATATTTTAGAGAATAAATTATTGACCGGCGACGGATTGTTGATTGTCGAGCGTTCAATACAAACTAAAGAAAAAGATATGGAAAATTTCGGAAAGGAACCGTTCAAAAAAATGGGAGACAGTTTGATCTATCGGTTTTCTTATGACGAATAGAAATAAAAACCGGCATTGCTGCGCCGGCAAATAGTTTCGTTGTTTTTATTATCGGTGAAATTAGATATATTAACCGACATTCTTAAACAAATTTTGACGAGAATTTAATGAGAAAAGTAATTTATCCCGGAACCTTCGATCCCGTTACAAACGGACATATCGACATCATAAAACGCGCCACGGATTTATTCGACAAAGTCATTGTAACGGTGGCAAAAAATCCTATCAAAACAGAATTGTTTTCGGTAGATGAAAGAATTGAAATGCTTGAAGAAAGTTTGAAAGATTACAAAAATATTATTATCGATTCCTACGGCGGTTTGATTGTCGATCACGCTAAAAATATCGGCGCTGTTGGAATAATCCGCGGGCTGCGCGCCGTCAGCGATTTTGAATTCGAGTTCCAGATGGCTTTGATGAACAGAAGGCTCGAACGGATTGAAAACAATTTTTCTTATGCCGCACGAAAAATATACATATTTAAATTCAACGATTATCAGAAACGTTTCGCAGTTTGACGGCGATATTAACGATCTCGTTCCTCCTATTGTTGTAAAAAGACTTAAAGAAAAATACGCCGAATTAAAAGCGGAGCAGAAAAAAACTCAATCTTAGAGAAATGAATTCTCCTGCCGTTATCATGATAATCTGAGTCCTAAGATTTCAGACATTTTCCGTTGAAATTCAAACGCTATTTCGATATAATTAATATTCGATTATTTAAAATTGCACACTAAAATACAGAGGTAAATATGTTTGATGAAAA
>JAADIR010000016.1 GCA_013151245.1 Chlorobiota bacterium | reverse complement strand
ACGATTTTAGAACAAAGAACCTTTCGATTTCCGCGACGAAATATCTTTACCCAAAAAACTCCGAAACGGAATTTGACTACGAAAAATTTCTTTACGTTTTAAGAAAACTTACGACAATTGAAAACATCGATTCCAAAATATCCTTAAGTTTATCCGGCGGAATGGATTCCAGAGTCCTTTTCGCCCTTATGCTGCAAAACAAAACGAACGATTGGAACGCTCATACTTTCGGAGAACCGGAACATCCGGACAGTTTGATTGCCGGAAAAATCTCCGCGGCTTTTAACGTTCCGCACAGTCGGCTTTTCGACGATGAGTTCTCGTCCGAAATTTTAATTGAAGAAATTCAAGATTACGTCGGGCAAACTGCGGTTAACAATCCGATCTCCGCCGTTTTACAGCTTAGGAATTATTATCCGCTTAAAAATAAAAACGTTTTTTTGATTGACGGCGGTTTCGGAGAAATTTGGAGAAGCGAGTTTTTCAATAAGATTATCTTTGCCGGAAGAAAAGATTTAACGGATAAAAATCACGTTAAAATTTTCAAACATTTGAAATATCCGCATCCCGAAATATTTAATAAAGAAATTAAGGAGAAAATGTATTCCGGCGCGCTCGAAGCGGTAATACAAATTATGGAAACGCTTCCTTCGCCCGCGGAATTAGGGGTTGAAAAATGGCTGGATTTATTCTCTTTGAATTCAAGATTGTTGAATTTATACGGTCCCGAGCAAACCAGATTGGACGGAATAGCGCCCGGCTATATGCCGTTTGTTCAACTTCCGGCGTCGAATTTTCTATTTGCCGTAAACGAAATTGAAAAACGAAATTCAAAACTTTTCCGTAGAATAATTACTAATTTGGAACCCGCGCTAAAAAAATTCCCTTTAGTAAAAGGAAACGTTTCCCATCCGTTTTACTTCGGTTCGTTGCAAAAAAGAATTTACTCTAAAATAGTCGGCAAAACCAAACCGCAAAAAGCTTATCCTTCGGAAATATTGTTTAGAAAAAAGTTAGACGCGTTTATAGGCGACATTCTTTTTTCGCTGGAAGTTAAAAATTGTTCTTACTACGACAAGAAAAAAATTGAAGCGTTGAAAAAAGACTTCAAGCAAAACGTCGAGACGATTTCATCCGATTTGGATTGGTTTATTTCTTTTGAATTATATAGAAGATCGGTTGGAAGAAAAACCGGCTGAAAGAATTTTTCATTTCAGCCGTTATTAATTTTTAGTCTTCCGGATTGTAAGTCAATTCAATTTTGATGTGAAAATCGGCGCCGGAAAAGAGGGTGTATTTCACGTCGTCGATGTTGCATTTATAATCTTCGCCCACAAGTTTCGAAACCGCATCGCTGACCGCGTTTTCCAACGCTCCGACGCTTACCGATTTTAATTTGTTTTTCAACAGCTTGTCAACGTCAATCGCTTTTTCTGTGTTAGACATATTAACTCCTTTTTGTTTCAACTTCGCTTATTAGACGAAGAAAGATAAAAATTGTTCGGTGAAAATAACGCTTTCTTTTGTTTTTATTTTAATTGCCGCGCAAGGAATTTAAAGTCATTTGCTTCGCGTAATTAATGGTAATTGGTTGCAGTGTAATAGAAACTTATTTTTTCCGCGACCAATTACGCGAAGCAAATTACAACTAATTACCATTATTTCCCACGTCACTCTTTGAACATAAAATAAACCGCCAAAACGATAAACGCAAACGCAACGACGTGATTCCATTTGAACGTTTGGTTCTTAAAAACAATTAAAGTAAAGCCGGTGAAAACGGTTAGCGTAATCACTTCTTGAATAACCTTTAACTGCACTAAAGAAAAAGGTCCGCCGTTGCCGTTAAACCCTATTTTGTTCGCGGGAACTTGAAACATATACTCAAAGAGCGCAATTCCCCAGCTGAGCAAAATAACCGTAAACAACCCGAGTTTGTTAAACCATTTCCACTCGGCAAATTTCAGATGACCGTACCAAGCAAGCGTCATAAACGTGTTTGATAAAATCAACAATCCGATAGTCGCTAGCGCTTTCATTGTAAAACTCCTTATTCTGCAAAACGTCGGCTTCTGATTAAACTTAAAAGCTCTTCCGTTTTTTCTTTCATCAGTTCTATGTTTGCGCGGCTTTCGACGTTCAAACGGATTAGCGGCTCGGTGTTGCTCATTCTTACGTTGAAGCGCCAATCGTCGTATTCAACGCTTACGCCGTCGAGGAAATCCTGTTTTCCGTCGGAATATTTTTCCTTTATCTCTTCTAACTTTACCGCGGGATTTTCAAGTTTTGTGTTTATCTCGCCCGAACACGGATAGTCGGCAATCATTTGTCCCACAAGCTCGGAGAGTTTTTTGTTTTCGTCCGCCATAAGCTGCGGAATCAAAAGGAACGGAACCATTCCGCTGTCGGAAAAAGCGTTCTCTTTGAAATAATGATGAGCGGACATTTCTCCGCCGTAAACCGCGTCAACTTCGCGCATTTTTTGTTTGATGAACGCGTGACCGCTTTTGGAAACAACCGCTTCGCCGCCGGCTTTTTTCACTATTTCGATTGTGTTCCAAACAAGGCGCGGATCGTGAACTATTTTTCCGCCGGGGTTTTTCTTCAAAATCGATTTGGCTATTAAGCCCACGATGTAATAACCTTCGATAAATTCTCCGTTTTCATCGAAGAAAAAACAGCGGTCGTAATCGCCGTCCCACGCAACGCCCAAATCGGCGCCGCTTTCTTTGATTGCGTCGATTGTCGATTGTCTGTTTTCAGGAAGCAGCGGATTCGGAACGCCGTTCGGAAAATCGGGGTTGGGTTCGTGATGAACTTTAATCAACTCAAACGGAAGGAATTTTTCGATTGCGTCCAGCGCCGGTCCGATGCAGCCGTTTCCCGCGTTGACGACTATTTTAAGCGGCTTCAATTTATCCGCGTCGTAAAACTTTTTAAGATTTTCGATAAAATCATCCATTATGTCAACCGTTTGCACGGTTCCTTTCTTTTCCGCAACGGGAAGAAAATCCTCCGCTAAAATTTTTTGTTCCACTTCTTTTAAACCGGAATCGTAGCCCATCGGTTTCGAACCTTTTTTCACAAATTTTAATCCGTTATATTCGGGCGGGTTGTGGCTTGCGGTAATCATCACTCCGCCGTCGGCGTCGAAATGCGGCGTGGCAAAGTAAATCATCTCCGTTCCGCACATTCCCAAATCGATAACGTCGCAGCCGGAATCGGTTAATCCTTTTGAAAGCGCGTTGGCAAGCAGCGGCGAGGATTTCCGTACGTCGCGTCCGATAACGACTTTTTTCGCGTTTTCAATTTCGGAGAAAACGCGTCCTATTTTGTAAGCCAGTTCTTCGTTTAACTCCGAGGGAACTTTCCCGCGGATATCGTATGCTTTGAAGCCGGGAATTCTTTCCATTTTGTTCTCCTTTTATTTTATAAATTTTAATAATCAATTGATTAAAAATAACAAATCAAATTACAAGTAACTCTCTTTAGGGTATTTTTTTTTGCATAGTTTGATGAAAGAAATAATTGTAAATTTTGAAATAAAATTTGGAGGCTGTAATAGAAAAAAAATCTACCGATTTATTTCGTATCGCTCAATGTTCAAACGACCAATGCAAAGCGAAATATTTAATTGACCCAGAAGAGTTGAAAAACGACTGCGATTTGCTTTGCCCCTCGTGCAGAGAAAAGATGACAAATCATCATTTAATTCAGTGTAAAAGTTGTCAAAACATAGTCGGATTGCTGCACATAATGGGAGATGAAAAGCCCGCCGTTTTTTATATCGACGAATGCGACAACTGCAAATTCGATTTCAAACCGCTCCCCGTAAAATCAACGGGAATGATGATGCAGAGAATTATGTAAACGGAGAGATTCGCAATAAGCAAAATAGGATATTAACGTCTCGCTTCGGCGCGGCGAGAAAAAAACCCTACTTCAATAACCGCCTCGGCGATTTATAAGATAATTTCCGACAAAATTAACAGATCGCTTTCCTTGACATTTCCAGTATTAACCATTGATTGAGAAATCAAAAAAAATTTGTCGTCAGTTAAGGATTATGTAAAAAACATTTGATTTTCTTATCAAAAGGAATTAGCTTTGTAAAGAAAATAGAAAAAACTTTACAAAGCAAAAGTGAAATGATAAAGAAATTACCGATAGAAACAGACATTGAAACTAATAAAGTTTTGAAAAAACTCGCGTCCGCTCATCGCGCTTTGGCGGAGTTAAAAGGCGTTGTTGCTACAATTCCAAATGAAAGTATTTTGATCAACACGTTGGGATTACAAGAGGCAAAAGACAGTTCCGCGATTGAAAATATTATTACAACGCACGATGATATTTATAAAGCGGAATTAAATTTTGAAGGCTTTAAATCCTTAAACGCCAAAGAAGTTCAGAATTATATATCGGCGCTAAAAAAAGGTTTTGCTTCAATATCGAACAAAAAGATATTAACAAACAACGATATAATTGAAATTCAATCGGAATTAGAGAAAAACAGAGCGGGTTTCAGAAAGCTGCCGGGAACGGAACTTAAAAATACAACTACCGGAGAAACCGTTTACACGCCGCCGCAAGACTATTCCGAAATAATAAAATTGATGACTAATTTGGAACAATTTATCAATGATGATACAATGTCAGACTTTGACCCGTTGGTAAAAATGGCAATAATTCATTATCAATTTGAAAGCATTCATCCTTTTTATGACGGAAACGGAAGAACGGGAAGAATTATAAACGTTCTCTATTTGGTAATGAAGGATTTATTGAATCTTCCGGTTTTATATCTGAGCCGCTATATAATTAAGAATAAAGGAGATTATTATAAATTACTGCAAGAGATACGGAAAACAGATAACTGGGAAAATTGGCTGTTATTTATGCTTAACGGAATTGAACAGATATCAAAAGAAACAATCGAATTAATAGGAAAAATAAGAGAATTAATCCTTGAATATAAAAATTTACTTCGCGATAATTACAAATTTTATAGTCAAGATTTATTAAACAATTTATTTAAACACCCGTACACAAAAATAGAATTTATTGAGCGTGATTTAAGCGTTTCCAGAATAACGGCGGCGAAATACTTGAATGAATTGGCAAAAGACGGATTACTGAAAAAACAAAAGTTAGGAACGGGAAATTATTACATCAATGAAAAATTAATGAATTTATTGACAATGAGATAATAAATTCTTTGGCTGACAAAAAATTTATAACAGATAATCCCGCTATTCACGCTTGTGTATCTTGAAAAGTTAGATACAGATAAAATACAGATAACATTTGGATGGTTTGAAAAATAATAACGGCTATAGGAAAAGGTAAAGGAACGGTTTATATTGTGAATAATAAGAATTAAAAACAAACGGTAAGTAAATTGAAAAATCAACGTTTCAAAAATTACGACGCTTCATATATTTGTCGTTGCTCGGCACAATGAGAAAATACGCGTCAATCATATTATTATTTATTTTCATGTTTGTAAGCGGTGGATATCAGATATATTTTAAATATCTGCAATACGATATACGTCAAGAAATAAAACGCGAAATCAGAACCGGGTTGAATGAAATGGATTTAACTTTGGTTGTAGTTTCGTCAGAAAACGAAAATAAAATTAATTGGATTAAAAAGAATAAAGAATTCAGATACAAAGGTTTGATGTACGACGTTGTTCGAATAAAAACAAAAGACAACAAAAAATATTATTACTGCATTAACGATATCAAAGAAAAGAATTTAATAGCTAATTACGTAAGACATAACAAACGCAGAAACAAAGCGTTATTAAGACTAAGAAAAGTTTTGAGCAATAAATATCTTCCCGAGAATCCTTCGGAAAACTTAAAAACATACAAAGACAAAATTTACTTCGCAAAGTATCGACAAAGTTACAATTCCATATATTTGGAAATTCTTCCGCCCCCGCCAAAGGTTTAACTATTACCCCAAAATAAGTCCGCAAAATTAGCCGTATTAAATCCCGGCGAGATTTTTCGTTTATCAACGACAATTTTAAACATCATGCAATGTTTAATATAAATATTGTTGCGCCGTGATTTACGGATAAAGTAAGTCTGTCTTTTTAAAAGATAGAAGCGCGGAAATAAATTCAGAACAAAAGTTAAATTTTAAATTAAACGGGAAAAAGTATGAAAAAGATAATATATTTAATTACTCTTTTGCTCATAGGCGGTCTTCTTTACGGACAAAAAATTGAGCGGGATACCATAAAAGTTAAATTAGATACCGTTGTTGTTTCCGTCAGCAGAATACCGATTATATTAAAAAGCGCTCCGGGAGCGGTATCGTTAGTTACGTCCAGAACGCTGTCGGTTATGCCGAAAACAATCGGCGCCGAAGAAGCATTGCGTTTGGTTCCGGGAGTTCGTATTGACAATCAACACAACGGCGAGCGCGTTCATATCTCAATACGCGGGCAAGGGATTTTAACCGAAAGAGGAATAAGAGGCGTAGCGGTTTTATTAGACGGCATTCCGCTCAACGACCCTTCGGGGTTTGCCCCGGATTTATACGACATAGATTGGGAAACCGTTAAGACGATAGAAGTTTTCAGAGGACCGGCGGCTGGATTATACGGAAGCGGCGGAGCGGCGGGAGTTTTGAACGTCGCCACAAAAAACGGAGGCTATAATCCTATTGCCGGCGCTTTTAAACAAGGAATCGGTTCCAACGGATTTTATAAAACGTTTGCGCAGCTAAACGGTTCGCAAAACATAGTAGATTACAGAGTGAGTTTTTCGCGCGAAGGCGGCGACGGTTACAGAGATCACCAGGCTTTTTGGTCGAACAAACTGTATGAAAAATTAATCTTCCGCTTTTCCGAAAAATTATCAATCACGCAAATTCTTTCGCACACGGATTATTTTCATCAAAATCCCGAAGGGTTAAACCTTTCGCAACTCGATAATCCGACGCAAGCGAATCCCGACGCCCGTCCGTTTAACGAATATCAAAAAACAAATAGAACGACTTTCGGCATTACGGGCGTTTACAAGTTTAGCGAAAAACACAATCTCAACGCATACGCATTTTACAGAACTTGGAACTATAAAGAAACAAGCAACAAATACGCCGAGTACAGAGATTACACAGATCCGGGAGCCGGCGCGCAATACAATCTAAACTTACAAAGCGGAGAATTGAAACATCATTTCAGTTTAGGCGCCGATTTCAAATGGCAGGAAATTAATATGCACAAATTGCAAAGCGCGCCAAATCCGGAAAGAGTTGAAAGTATCGACGAAACAAACATCGAAACGGATTCTTTGCTGGCAAATCAAATTATAAGTCAGCGAAGCGCGGGTTTGTTCGCAATTTACAAGTTGGAATTCGGAAAATTAAACATTGTAGGAAACGTGCGTTACGACGACATTAAAAACGAACTTACCGATAAAATGATGTGGATTGACACGGCAAAAACAGATATGAATTTTTCTCAAACGTCGTTTAGATTTGGCGCGAGTTATAATTTTTCCGACGCGGTCAACGCTTTTGTGAATTACAGTCAAGGATTTATGCCGCCCTCTACGGAGGAATTGTCCGCTAATCCCGCGGCTTATTCCGGATTTAACACGCACTTGGTTTCGGCTACTTCCGATTGTTACGAAATCGGTTCCCGCGGATATTTGGGTAAAAGCGTTTATTATGACGTCGCCGCTTTTTCAATGAAAACGGAAAACGATTTCTTCCGGTTTAAACAATCCGGCAGAGGAAACCAAGAAGTCTTTTACGGCAACGCCGGAAACAGCCGACGCTATGGAATCGAAACGTATTTATCGATCGATATATTAAGTTCGCTGAACTTGCAAATAGCATATACTTACTCCGACTTCAGATATACTTCGGCGCAAATCGATCCGGTATATACGGACACAAACTATGTTTTAACCTCGCCGCCTAAAGACGGGCAATATCTGCCGAACTCGCCCAAACATCAGCTTTACGCCGAGTTGAAATACGAAGTAACGAAAAACTTTAACGTAACTTTGGGAACCGAGTATCAATCGGAATGGGCGATTTACACCGACCCGAAAGCGTATTACGAAGAATTGGATCCGGCGATTTTCCAAAATTGGCAAAAGGGATTCAATTTGTTCAACGCAAGAGTCGCTTACAATTGGGAATATAACGGCTTGAACGGCGAAGTTAGTTTGTCCGCGCGAAATTTCACCGGCGAAACTTACATGGCTTTTACCGAACCGGATCCCGACGGTAATTCTTATCAGCCCGGACCGAAACAAGAGTATTTTGGAAGTATTAGGATAGGATTTTAAGAACGACAGCTTGACTGAATTTAATGTTTAATAAAGCGGGGTTTTGAAAATATCTCAAGACCCCGTTTTTTTTTGAGATCGGCTAAAAAAACGTAACATAATAATTAAACAGTTAAAATTATTTTGTTTGCTAACAAAGAAATGAAAAATTTTCTAATTGATAAACAACTGCTTGAGGCAGCGGATGATTAAAGAGCGTTGTTTTTCTGAA
>JAADIR010000116.1 GCA_013151245.1 Chlorobiota bacterium | reverse complement strand
GGATTGTTAATGAAAAATAGGATTGAATCATGAAAAAATTATTGTCAAATTCAGTAAAAAGTATTTTAATTATTTTCCTCTTAATTTTTGTTACGGTAATGCAAGCGCAAACAAGAGAGTTTGTGCAACTCACAACTCATTTCAATTCAATAGACGCAGGCGATTACTCAACTCCGACTTTTACGGATATTGACGGCGACGGTTTGTTGGATTTAGTTATCGGCAACAATGACGGCACATTAAAGCATTACGAACAAAATTCAACAAATTCCACATCGTTTACTTTGCAAAGTCCTAACTATTTAGAAACAAGCGCAGATACAATTGATGTTGGCGTTCGTTCGGCTCCCTTTTTCTATGATATTGATAATGACGGTAAGCTCGATTTATTGATTGGCGAAGATCGCGGAGCTATATTTCACTATGAGCAAACGTCAACAAATGCAATAACATTTGATCTTATATCGTCGGAATTCAACAACATTACTTCTACTAGTAATGAAAATACAACCCCAATTATAACCGATCTTGACGGAGATAATTTGTTGGATTTACTTTTTGGCGATTGGGACGGAAAAATCTATCATTATGAGCAGGCGTCGCCAAATTCATACACATTTACTATGCAGAGCGATGATTTTTTGAGTCGAGATCTTGGTTTCCATACTTGTCCTACAATCGGTGATTTTTTTGCCGACGGTAAATTAGATTTGGTAATCGGCGAATGGGATAACGCGGATAACGATCAGATGACTCATTGGACTCAAAACTCTTCAAATTCAACTTCATTCTCTCTTACAAAAGCGCCAATGTTTAATAATCTTCCGGGCGCCTATTTTGCGCCGGTAATCGTTGATTTAGACGGCGATAACTTACTTGATTTAATAGTTGGTTACAGTTCGGGGGAATTGTGCCGCTACGAAGCAACGTTAGGCGTCTCTACCGACGTCGTTAGTAATATTGAAATGACTACGGCTGATTGCGGCGGGAATATTGATATTGACGGAACCGGCACAATGACGGCGCGGGGAGTTTGCTGGAGTACAAGTCCAAATCCCACAACCTCAGATTCTTTTACCGATGGTACGGGAATAGGTGCATTTACCGCCAGTTTAACAGGTCTTCAACAGAACACGACTTATTATGTTAGAGCCTATGTTACAAATAATGGAACGACAACATACGGAGATGAAAAAAGTTTTGCCACCAAAGACGTCGAAATTGAAGTAACGGGAAATGCAGTTGTTATTTCCGACGGAGATAACACGCCCTCAACGACAGACGACACTGATTTTGGAGTCGTCGCTACATCGGGAGGAAGCGCGGTTCATACATTTACAATAAAAAACACCGGAACAAACGGAACTCTCGATTTAACCGGTAATCCGAAAGTTTCAATTAGCGGCGACAATACTGAATTTACAGTAACGGTTGAACCTTCGGCAAATATAGCCGCAAATAACGGAACAACAACGTTCGAAATAACTTTTGATCCGACGGCTGATGGACAATGGAACGCGGAAGTAAGTATTGAGAATAATGATCTGGATGAAAATCCGTTTAATTTTTCAATAACAGGAATTGCCGATAATGAAGTCGATCCTAATGCGTCAAGTTATTCCCCGGCTGACGACGGTATATTTCGAAGTCTTCATCAAAACTTGACGTTACAGTTTAATGAAACCGTAACTGCGGTAAGCGGGAAAAATATAAATATTTATGATTCCGGAATGGCTTTGTTTGAACAGATACCGGTTGACGACGCACGCGTAACAATTAGCGATAGTAAAGTAACAATAAATCCAAACGCTTCCTTTGAAGAATTCGGAGAATATTATGTACAGATTGACGCCGGAGCGTTTCTTGATATTTTGAATAACGCTTATGCGGGAATTCAAAATTCCACTACTTGGAACTTCACGGTTGAGCCGAACAGAAACATGCTCGCTTTTGACGGCGTGGATGATAATGCTTCTCTTTCGCTTACTTTGCCCGAAACGGGAACAATTGAATGTTGGTTTTATATGAACGTAAGAAATACATATAAATGTTTATGGCAAGGAGACGAGAATGGCGCCGACTGGTTTTTAGAGATTAAAGGCGATAATGATTTGTATGTAAAAATCGGAAACAGTACAAGTATTATTTCCAGTAATTTGTCTCAATATAAATGGTATCACGCCGCCGTTACTTGGGCAAAAGACGGCGCGTCGGTTAATCTGTTTTTTTACATAAACGGACAATTAATAACTACGTTTACCGATACGTGGAATGCGCCCGGATCAACGTTTTTTATCGGTATGAAGGCTTCATCGCAATCGTACTTTAGTGGTAATATGGATGAATTCAGAATATGGAGTTATGCAAGATCAATTGCCGAAATCCAAAACGATATGTTCAATACCCTTGCGGGCACAGAAAGTAATCTTCTTCTTTATTATCGTTTTAATGAAAGCGAAGGAAGCGCTCTTTATGATGAAACAATTAACGGTAATGACGCATCAATGCAAAATATGGCCGATGATGATTGGATAACAGCTACTTCTCCGGTTGGAAAATATGGAAAGGCTGTTGTTACTACCGCCCCGACGGCAGCCGGCGCAACCGGAAAAACAATTACCGCGGATATTTCTTCTTCGGTTAACAACGATAATTATCTTGGTATTTACGCTTACGGAAGAGGCGACAGAAAAGTTACAAACGACGACTTCGGGTCAAGCGGCGCAACTCAGCGTAGCGAAATAATTTGGGGAGTGGAAGAATTTGGAGCGGTAACATCCGATTTAGTTTTTGATTATTCAAATATTGCGGGTTATTCAACAAACGAGGGAGCGTTAAAACTATTAAAACGAAGCGACGCTACTAGCGCTTGGACAGAAGTAATAAGCTCTGTAACGCAAAACACCGTTAACCACACATTTACAATATCCGGCATAACCGATTACAGCGAGTTCTCTGTTGGCGACGGCGGCGAGAATCCGTTGCCTGTTGAACTAACAAGTTTTACCGCAAAAGTAATAAATGAAAATGAAGTAAAGTTAGAATGGCAAACGGCGACTGAAGTTGATAATTACGGGTTTGAAATAGAACGGGCTTCGTCCCGACTCGTCGGGACTACGCCCCGTCAGGACGATTGGAACAAAATAAACTTTGTGCAAGGGCACGGGAACAGCAATTCTCCGAAAGAATATTCGTTTATTGATAAAGATAATTTAAGCGGGACAATTCATTACAGACTAAAACAAATTGACGCCGACGGTTCTTTTGAATACTTCCCGAATGAATTCGGGATAGAAATAGAAATAGGATTGCCGACAAAATTTGAGTTGTTTCAAAATTATCCGAATCCTTTCTCCAAGAGAACCGGCGGAAATCCGACGACGACAATTGAATATACGATTCCGTCCGTCATTGCAAACGGAGCGAAGCCTGCCTTGTCGGCAGACAGGCAATCTCAAGCATCGTCTGCAAATTTGCAGATTAATTCGTCGCAAGCTCCTCGTAATGACAATATAAATGTAACGCTAAAAGTCTATAATTCTCTCGGAGAGGAAGTTGCAACTCTGGTAAACAAACAACAGTCTCCGGGAAAATATTCGGTTGAATTCAACGGAGCAAACCTTGCAAGCGGAATGTACATCTATAGATTGACCGTAGGCAATAAATTTACCGCGACCAAAAAACTTCTGCTGTTGAAATAAGAATGATTATTTTATTAAGTTTCAAACGGCGCAAAAAAATTGTTCGCGCAACCTGATTCCCGGATTCTCTTTTTATCCCACAAAGGCGGATATGGACAAAGATTTACCGTTGGAAATATTAGATTCCCTCTCCGAAGGAATAATCACTCTCGACAAAGAGTTTAAAATAACTTTCATTAATCTCGCCGCGGAAAGAATTACCGGATTAAAGAAAAATGAAGTTTTCGGCAGATTGTGTAAATCTGTCTTTCAATCGGATTGGTGTAAAACCGCGTGTCCCATCCGCCAAATCCTCGAAACGGGCAACAGCGTTTTTAATTTTAACAACCGGATAATTACGAAAGACGCGGATAAGATCGACGTAAAAATTAATGCGACCGTTTTACGAGATGAAAACGGAAGCCCTATCGGCGGCGTCATTTCGTTTGTTGATATTTCCCACTTGGAAAACGTTGAAAAAATCTTGAGTGAAAACTCGGATTTCCACGGTATAGTTGGGCGTTCGCCGCAGATGAGAGAAATCTATGAATTGATTAATGAAATTTCCGAATCCGACGCGCCGGTGTTAATTCAAGGCGAAACCGGTTCCGGAAAAGAACTGATAGCGAACGCCATTCAAGAAACAAGCAAACGAAAAAGGAATCCTTTCCTTAAAATCAATTGCGCCGTCTTTCCTCCCGAACTTCTTGCAAGCGAACTGTTCGGACATGTGAAAGGGTCGTTTACCGGAGCGGAAAGAGACAGAAGCGGACGTTTTGAGCTTGCAAATACCGGCACGATTTTCCTCGATGAAATTTCGGAGATGTCGCTGCAAATGCAGTCGCATTTATTGAGGATCCTTGAAGACGGAAGCTTCGAAAGGGTCGGGGATTCGATTACGAGAAGCGCCGACGTAAGAATAATTGCCGCGTCAAACATAGACGTTGAAGAAGCGATTCGAAATAAAACTTTTAGAGAAGATTTATATTTCAGAATAAACGTGATCCCGATAAACCTGCCTCCGCTGCGCGAAAGAAAAGAAGATATTTCGCTTCTTGTTAATCAGTTTATAAAAAAATTCTCTTTAGTATATAAAAAACCTATCGAGGGAATTGAAAAAGACGCTCTTGATCTTTTGATTGATTTTGATTGGCCCGGGAATATTCGTCAGCTCAAAAACGCAATCGAATACGCTTTTGTCCGTTCGCATCAAGATAAAAACATTTGCGTCTGCTGTCTTCCCGCTTATTTAGGGATTGGAGAAAAATGCCATAACAAATATTTTCCGATAAAACACCGCGAGTATATTTCGACGGGAAAATTGCTGCGTCTGCTAGACGAAAACGGATGGAATCAAACTAAAGTGGCGGAGATACTCGGCGTGAACAGAACGACAATTTGGAGAAAGATTAAGGAGTTCGGCTTGGTTCATAGATAAGATTTCTATTTGCAACGCTTTTGCAACATTCTGCGTTGTTTCTCGCATTTCATTAAAAAACAAATACTTACGCGGATAAATATTTCCGCAACGTTTTTGCAACACACAAACATTCCTAATTCAAACTAAAATTAAACATTTAATAACGGCAAGATAATTGCACTACTTTTAAAGTTATGAGCGAAATGCTGGCAAATCAATATTTTATATCGGGAAGATATTTTGAAGCGTTGGAAGAATATTCGAAACTTCCCCGGGAAAAACAGAACGATCTTTTAATAAAAAAGAAAATGATAATCTGTTCCGCGTTAAACGGAAGTTTTGAGAGAGCGCTGTTCCTGTTGAAAGATATGCCGACCGATGATAATTCTTTGTATTATGGTTTACAGTTGATGAAAGATGAATGTTTCTGCGAAAAATTGCTTGAAAAATTGGAGGGACAAAAGAAACAAATTATTAAAAACGACGAGGCAAAAAAAATGCAGACTGCAATCCTGAGTTACTTTACAGAGAGAGAAAAATCGTTGGAATATTTTTACGGCTTGAAAAATTCCGGGTATTCCGACATTGTTAATACGTTTTTAAGCTCTATCAAACATAAAAGTCATACAACAAGTTAAGGAGTGTTCTTATGAAAACATTATCTCTATTATTATTTTTTACGCTTGTGTTTTCGCTTTCCGTTTCAGCGCAGTCCACGTTGGACTGCAGTCTTTGCCATAGCGCTATTGTAAATACGTGGAGCGCCGGCAATCACGGAGCTACGCAATTAGACGTAGCCGACGAGCTGGCGGGCGAAAGAGCGGGCGAAACGCCGGACGAAGTTATCAACGGGAGCGATCCCGAAAACTGTATCGCTTGTCACGGAGCGACGGCTATAACGGCTAACGGCGGAATGAGCGAAGCCGAAGCGCTGGCTTATTTCTTCTCTACCGATGGCGGCGTCTTTACGGCTAACACCCAAGCTTTGAACGAGGATCAATGGCCCAACGTGGCGTGCGTAACGTGCCACAACGTTCCCGAGGATCATCCCGCTTCTATGCCCACTTTTGCGCTTTTTGACTCGCGCAACGCCGCATATACCGAGATGACCACTACTTCCGAATTGTGCGGACAATGCCACGGCAGTTTAAGATTCGAAGGAACCGATCACCTGCGCCAAGACGCCTGGGCGAGCAGCAAGCACGGACAAGGCGGACAAGCGGACGTAGGCGAAGAAATTACCGAGAACGTCGGGCTTACTCCGGACGAAGTAATAGCCGACGAAAACTGTATTGCATGTCACGCGTCAACCGCGGTTTTGGAAAACGGCGGAATGACGGAAGGCGAAGCGCTGGGTTATTTTTTCACGACGACGGACGGAGTGATTACAGAAAACACGGTTCCGCAGAATACCGAAACGTGGCCCGAAGTGGCTTGCATAGCGTGTCACAATCCGCATCAAGCGGGCGGTATTGCATATTTCAATTCTGCAACGGCTAGCTACGACGAAGTCTCCTCAGCCGATCAACTGTGCGGGCAGTGCCACGGAAATATACGATTCCCTGAAACCGACCATTTGAGTTATAATGTAATGGAGGGAACCGGCGGCGTTGACGTTCCCGATCAAAAGACGATGCCGGGAATTACCTGCATCGACTGCCACATGGTCGAAGGACCGGAAGATTCGCGCACTGCAATGTTAGCCGGTCACTCTTGGAAAGTATTTGTCGCCGAAGAAAACGGAAGCATGACGACTTCGTGCAACAGCGAAAACTGTCATCCCGATATGAGCGTAGAAACCGCGGCTACGACGGTTCAAGGGTTTCAGAGTGAATATCAGAATTTATTTGCAACCGCCGATGAAAAACTTTCCGCCGCGGATGAATTCATGGTTGGAAACGACGATCCGGTTAAACTCCAAATGCTCGCAGACGCGCATTCTAATTTCGCCCTTGCGGAAGGAGACGAAAGCGGCGGCGTTCACAATCATAACTACACCAAAGCGCTTTTGAACGACGTAATCAGCAAATCGGAGTTTATCGTTACGGGTATTGACGATAACCCTGCGGAAATAAAGGAATTTGCGTTATTCCAAAACTATCCGAATCCTTTTAACCCGACCACGGTTATCAAATATCAAATTCCCAAAAGCTCTAAAGTAACGATTGAAGTTTTCGACGTTTTAGGGAATAAAGTAACTACGCTGGTAAATAAATATCAAGCGGCCGGCGCATATCAAACGCAGTTTAACGCTTCCAATATTCCCGCGGGCGTTTATTTTTACAGAATGCAAGCGGGCGCATTCGAATCGGCTAAAAAACTTATTCTTTTGAAGTAACAAAATAAAAGAATTATCGGATTGTCCGTTTTGGTTTAACCGAAATAATGACGGTTTACAAAACGGGCAATCCGAATGAATTAGAATTGAAAAAGGGTAATTGGTTTTTAATTCTTTTTAAAACGCAATAGAAGAACGATTCTCGGCAATTAAGGGAAAACCAGTCTGAACGTTGATCCTTTCCCTTTTTCGGTTTCTATTTCCAATTCGATTTTATTCAATTCGCAGTGCTTTTTGGCTAAAGGCAGTCCGAGTCCGTTGCCGTCCGTTTTTCTTGTATAGCCTTGCTCTTCCTGAGAAAAAGGTTCGAATATTTTAGGGAGGTATTCGGGTGATATTCCAACGCCGGTATCTTTACATTCGAAAATTTTCTTTCCGTTTTCCGTTTTCAGCGTAATATCAATCCGTCCTTCAATTGTAAAAGCGACCGCGTTTTCAATTATGTTTTTTAAAATAATATCAACTGAAAACGGGTCTATTTGTTCGAGAGTAATCCGTTCGTTTTCAATTAAATTCATATTTAAGCCTTTTGCATCGGATAGTTTGCCGAAAGAATGAACGTATTTTTTTACGATTTCGTTTAAGTTAATTGTTGAGGGATTAAGTTTATAACCTTGGCTAATAATTTCGGAGTAATTTAAAATTAATTCAACGGTTCTTGTTATTCGATTTATTCCGTTTCTAATTCCTTCAATAATATCCATGAAATCTTCGTCAACTTTGTCTTGGAATTCTTCAACGACAAGACTTGACAGACTGATAATTGAATTTAACGGCGTTCTTATTTCGTGCGAGATCTGCGCTAAAAATTCGCCTTTCATTTTATCGGCGGCTTCGGCTTTGGTTTTGGCAATATTTAATTTTTTATTGCTTTCTCTTAGTTCTGCCGTTCGCTCTTCAACTTTACGTTCCAAGAGCAAGTTGTAATCTTTAAGTTCGTTTTGCAGCATGGTTATTTTCAGATGCGTTTCAACCCGTTTTAAAAGCTCAAGCGGTTCGAAAGGTTTTGTTACGTAATCCACCGCGCCGATTTCAAAACCCTTTATTTTATCGACGGTTGAATCGAGCGACGTCATAAAAATCACCGGAATATCGGACGTTTCGGG
>JAADIR010000289.1 GCA_013151245.1 Chlorobiota bacterium | reverse complement strand
TGAGATTGTTTCGCCGGGCGGATTTCCAAACGGAATTACATTAGACGATGTTTTTGACGGAAGAAGCGAGTTGAGAAATAGAATTCTTGCTAACGTTATGAAAGAATTGGGTTATATTGAAAGCTGGGGCAGCGGCGTCGCCAGAATAAAAAGCGTGTGCGAAAAAAACGGCGTTGAATTTATTATTACTGAAAAAGGCGATTTTGTAAAAGTGGTTTTTAAGCGTCCCGACTATTCTTTGAAAACAACATTTGTTGAATCGCACAAAACCGCGAAAGACCGCAAGAGACCGCAAGAGACCGTAAGAGACCGTAAGAGACCGCAAGAATCGGCTAATATATCGCTTGATGCGCGTGACATTTTGAATTATTTAAACAAACGCGAAAAGATCTCAAGAAAAGAAGTAATGGCGATCTTGAATTGTAAAGAAACAAAAGCAAAAAACACTTTGAAAGAAATGGTTAATCAAAAATTGCTATTGAGAATTCAAAAGGGAAAATATACTTATTACGTCAAGTCTTAATCCGGTTAGACGCCTTTTAAAATCATCAAATAATTGCTTTCAAATTAAATTATTTGCCGATTCAAGAAATCAAGATTCGTTAAATAAACTATTAAATTTCAGATGATGATTACTAAAGCCAAAGATATATTAAAAAGCGTTTTCGGTTATTCCGAATTTAGAACGCTTCAGGAAGAAGTTATTAAAAATGTTCTCGCAAAAAGAGATACGCTGGTTATTATGCCCACGGGCGGCGGCAAGTCGCTCTGCTACCAAATTCCCGCTTTAATTTTTGACGGACTGACAATCGTTATTTCGCCCCTAATCTCTTTGATGAAAGACCAAGTTGAACAACTGACCGAATTGGGAGCGAGCGCGGTTGTTTTGAACAGTTCGCTTTCGCCGGCGGAATATGAAGAAAACATAAAACTGATAAAAGAAAAAAAAGCGAAAATGCTTTACGTTGCGCCGGAAACTTTAATGATGGAGAGAACTATGAACTTACTCTCGTCTTTAAAGGTTGATTGTTTGACAATTGACGAAGCGCATTGTATTTCGGAGTGGGGACACGATTTCCGCCCCGAGTATCGTCAGCTTGCCGACGTTCGTTCTCGTTTTCCGGAAGCTGTAACGGTCGCTTTAACGGCAACCGCAACGCCGCGCGTTCAGCAAGATATTACTCGAACTCTCCGTTTTTCGGAATCGAACGTTTTTATCGCTTCGTTCAACAGAGAAAATCTGTTTCTGCAAGTAATCCGCAAAAACGATCCGTTTGAACAGACGCTGAAATTTTTAAAGAAACGCGAAAATCAATCCGGCATTATTTACTGCTTTTCGCGAAAGCAGGTTGACGAACTTTACGAACAGCTGCATTATCTGAAGTTCTCCGTTCGTCCTTATCACGCGGGACTTTCCGACGCGCAAAGGAAACGACATCAGGAACTTTTCATCAAAGACGACGTGCAGATTATCGTCGCAACAATAGCGTTCGGGATGGGAATTAACAAGCCGAACGTTCGCTTTGTCATCCATTACGACCTTCCGAAAAACATCGAATCGTATTATCAGGAAATCGGGCGGGCGGGGCGCGACGGGTTAAACGCCGACTGTCTTCTTTTATTCGGTTACGGCGATATAGCGAAAATCAATTATTTTATCGATCAGAAGGAAAACGAAAAAGAACGCAGAATCGCAAAACAACATCTGAACGATTTGATTAACTACGCCGAATTTTACGACTGCCGAAGAAAACCGCTGCTCAATTATTTCGGCGAAAACTATGACAAAGAAAATTGCGGAATGTGCGACAATTGCACTAAACCAAAAGAGGAGCTTGTTGATATCACAATAGCGGCGCAGAAGTTTCTTTCGTGCGTAGTTCGCACCGGAGAGTATTTCGGCGCGATGCACATCGTAGATATTCTGCGGGGTTCGAAATCGCAGAAGGTTTTGGAAAAAAGGCACGACGCTCTTTCAACTTATGGAATCGGGAAAGAATATTCAAAAGAACAGTGGCTTCATCTGTCGCATCAGTTTTTGGTTAAAAATATTTTAAAAAAAGATTATGAATTCGGCAGCCTGAAAGTAACCGAAAAAGGAAGAGAAGTTTTACGGAGTAAAAAGAAAGTCTTCGGCAAGCTGAAAGAAGCGGAAATCTCCTCCGCTCCGAAAGAATCGCTTGATCTTTTTTACGACAAAGAACTCTTTGAAATTCTCAGGCTCAAAAGAAAGGAGATTGCCGATCGTTTACATTTTCCGCCTTATGTTATTTTCCCGGATAAAACGCTTATTGAAATGGCGGCGCGATATCCGACTTCAACGGACATGCTTATTTCAATTCACGGCGTGGGCGCGGTCAAGTTAAAAAAATACGGGAAAGCGTTTGTTGAAACCGTTGCGGGTTATCTTGAAAAACATCCGGAAATTCAGACAAATCCCGACGGAACAAGACTTAAACTAAGAAAAAAATCTCTCGCCTATCTTTCATACGCCAAAGCGTATAAGAACGCTAAATCGATTAATAAATTGCTTTCGGAATTAAACGTAAAACTGAGTACGCTCTTAAAGCATTTATATACGTATGTTTTGGAAGGTAAAAGGCTGGACGACTCATTATTATTGAATGAAACGAGTCTTTCAAAAGACGAGCTGAAAAAAATATTTTCCGTTTTTGATAGAATAGGATTCGAAGCGCTCAGCCCGGTTTTTGAAGAGTTTAATAAATCTATCGATTACGATAATCTTCATATCGCCAGAATAATTTATGTGAACAGAAGTAATAAATAGGACGCGGATTATCATGATTCTTTATGATCGGTTAAGATTTAAGTAAGCAGGCGTATGAAACAGCGCCCAACTAAAAAAAAGACCGGCAAGCGCCGGTCTTTTAATAAGTTCAAATGTAACTGATTAACTATTCTTCAACTTTCGCTTTGAGCGAATCCCAAATCATATAGCCGATAATTGCGGCAAACATAACGAGACCGAGAATTTCGGCGCCGTGCGTTTCGCTCCATTCGTGGAGCTTCCAATCCATTCCGGCGGATTTGAGAATAACGCTGATAACCCCCATCAAAGCGCCGCCCGCAATAAATCCGGAAGCGATCAGAATTCCTCTTTCCCTTCTTGCGTTGTTGAGTTTTTCGTTTTTGCTTCTTGTGGAAACAAAATGAGCGATCAATCCGCCGACGAGAATCGGAGTGTTTAATTCAAGCGGAAGATACATTCCCAACGCGAAAGCCAGCGCCGGAACTTTAATCATAGTAAGGATTAAAGCGAAGATTGCGCCCGCAATATACATCATCCACGGAGCGGGTTGATTTGACATTAACGGTTTGATTACCGCCGCCATTGCGTTTGCCTGCGGAGCGGGGAGTTCGCTTCCGGTGAATCCGTAAGTGCTGTTCAAAAGCAAAATCACCCAACCGACCGTAGCGGCTGAAACGACCGTTCCGACAAACTTCCAAGTTTCCTGTTTGTAAGGAGACGAACCGAGCCAGTAACCGATTTTCAAGTCGGTTATGAATGCGCCCGCAACAGAAAGAGCCGTGCAGACGACGCCGCCGATAACAAGCGCGGAAACCATTCCCGCCGGACCGGATAAGCCGGCTGCGACAAGAATAACCGATGAAAGAATCAGCGTCATCAAAGTCATTCCCGATACCGGATTGGTTCCCACAATGGCAATTGCGTTTGCGGCGACCGTCGTGAACAGAAATGATATAATCAGAACGATTAACAAACCGATAATTGCATGACCGAGATTATGCACAACTCCGAAGAAGAAGAAAATGAAAATCATAATTGCAGTAATAATTATTCCGCCGAGAATAATTTTCATAGAAATATCGCGCTGAGTTCTCAAACCGGAATTCTTATCGGCTTGCTTTCCGCCGAAAAGTTCTTTAGTTGCAAGCCCGAAAGCGGTTTTGATAACGCCGGAAGACTTTATGATTCCAATCAATCCGGCCATCGCAATTCCGCCGATACCGATGTGGCGAACGTAATTGCTGAAAATCTGTTCCGGCGACATATCTTTAATCAGCATGGTAATGTTGGCTCCTACCGGCAAGGTAATAAAATCGCCGAGATATGAAAAAACGGGAATTATTACCCACCAAGCAACCATTGAGCCGGCGGCAATGATTGCGGCGTATTTCAATCCGACTATGTAGCCGAGTCCCATTACCGCCGCGCCGACATTCATTTTGAAAACGAGCTTAAATTTATCGGCAAGCGTTTGCCCTACGGCGATTACGCGCGTGGAGAAAACTTCGCTCCACCATCCAAACGACGCAATGATGAAATCGTAAACGCCGCCTACGATACCGCTGACAACGAGCACCATCGCTTGTCCGCCTCCTTTCTCGCCCGCGACTAGAACTTCCGTAGTTGCCGTGGCTTCGGGGAATGGAAACTTGCCGTGCATTTCGGCGACGAAATATTTTCTAAACGGAATTAAGAAAAGGATTCCGATAAATCCGCCGAAAAGCGACGCCAGAAATATTTGATAGAATTGAACTTCCAAATTTAATATGTATAAAGCCGGAAGAGTAAAAATAGCGCCCGCCACAATTGCGCCTGAAGTAGCGCCGATTGATTGGATAATCACATTTTCGCCGAGAGCTTTATTTCTTTTAAAAGCGGTTGAAAGCCCGACCGCGAGAATAGCAATCGGAATAGCGGCTTCGAAAACCTGTCCGATTTTCAATCCGAGATAAGCCGCGGCGGCTGAGAAAAGCATCGCCATCAGCAATCCCCAAATAACCGACCACGTATTTACTTCCGGAACCGTTTCGTGCGGAGACATTATTGGAACATATTCTTCTCCCGGTTGCAGTTCCGTGTAAGCGTTAGCCGGCAGCCCGGCTGGATTTGAATTAACTTCGTGACTCATAAATATCTCCTAAAAGTTAAAGTTTATTGGTAACGAGTACATCAATTTATTGTTTGTATTTTTGAAATCTATTTTGCCGTAGAATTTTGCTTCTTTAGGAAAGAAAACTTCGGGCGTTTGTAAATCGCATACAAGGTTATAAATAACGCCCGGATAGAACGAGGCGCGGTTTCTTCCGTCAACCGTAACTTTGAAAGAAGAAGATTGTTTTAACTCGGAAGAAATTGTAACGTGAGCGAGCAGTTCGTCGTCGTCGTTCGTAAACGCCGGAATCATTACGAATTTAAGATTTGTGCTATCGGCGTCGAAAGTATTTTTTATTGAAACGGAACCTTCTTTGTAAGACAACCCGCCAATGGCGACTGCTTTTCCGTCTTCGTCGTAAATCATCAAAGCGTAATCGGTAACTTTGTTGAAATCTTCTTTGGAAAGTTTCACGTCAAAAGTTTTCTGCGCTTCGTCTTTGCGAAGGACGAAAGGAATTGCGTAATGTTCGTAGCTTTTAACATTTGCGGCGACGGTTTCTTTATAGCCTAAAATTGTTCCGCCGAGCATATAAGAATAAACGGAATTATAATTGTTAACCATCCTGATAATGTTATGCGTTTCGTTTAAGTCGCTTGTAGTAAGCGTTTGCAAGCCTTCGAAAGAAACCGCTAAGTTGTAAGTCGATTCTCCGCTTGCAATGAACAGTCCCATTACGTCAAGTTCCCACACGCCCGGTTCCATATTGAAATATTCTTTTTCAACCGAATCGTCGTCTTCATTTGAAAGCAACCGCTTTATTCCGGCGCCTTCGCCGTTGGGTTTGTGCAGATGATACCAAACGTCGGTATAAGTTTTTTCATCGGACGACATTTTTATCTTCATAGTGGAAGCGCCCGCCGGAATATCGATAAAGTATCTGTTCAATTCCCCGACGCCGACTTTTTTACCTCTGAAACTGACTTTGTAATTGTTATCAGAATTAAACTGATAAGGAATCACAACGGTCGCCATCATGCTAAATTCGGGCGTTTTCGATTTATCGGTTCTGTAAGCGGTGATAACGCCGTTATACAAACCGGGTTCGGACATCTTTGATTTATCAAATAAAACGTCAACGCGAACCGTTTGATCGTTTCTGAAATGAACTTTTGTCTGAATCGGTTTCAGCCAATCGGAATCGCTTTTGATAGAGAGTATTCTGTAAAATTTCTTTTTGTCAATGAAGTTATTTCTTTTGACCGAGAACGAATATTTTTCATTGCCGGTTAAATAATTACCGTTTCTGATATAAAGCGCGGGAGCTTTGCTTTTAGGCATATTCGGCGCAAATGAAGATATTGTGTAAGTTTCGAATTTTTTCAATTCGCCGGAATCGACATACTTTTTTAATATTTTAAAAGAATTAACCACGTTGATATATCCGCCGCCTTGATCGAGAGCGTCGTAGTTTTTCATTTTCACAGCGCCTTCCCTCATCGCTTTATAAAGAAGCTGCGCCGGAATTTTTACGTCGGGATATTCTTGGCTCATTGCGCTTAAAAGAAGCGACATAACGCCCGCGGAATAAGGGGAAGCCATACTTGTGCCCCACATTCTGTCGCGCGGCATAAAATTAGGAATAGTTGAAGCCGAAGCGCCGGGAGAAACTACGTCGGGTTTCATCACTTCGCCGCCGCGCGAACTAAAGTGAAGAATTAAATCGCGGTTGATTTCAACGCCGTACATATCCGTTCCAACGCTCCGCGTCAAAATCGCGCCCGAAGAAAAGATTGCCGAAGTGGAAGCGGGCATTCCGGTTGTAGAAATTCCCGGACCTTCGTTGCCGTTTGAAGTGGAAATGTAAATATACGGATTCTCTTTAGTCAATTCTTTTAAGTAATCTTCAATCGCCGCTCTGTCCTCAATTTCGGATCCGATTCCGAAACTCATATTTACGATGCACGGTTTATCGGTTTGAGAAGCGTAATTTGCGAAATATTCGAAAGCTTTTTTCATGCTTCCGGTAACGGTTGCGCCGCCGGCAAAATTGTTGTTGCCGAGTTTAAGTCCAATAACATTAGCTCCGGGCGCAACGCCGTAAAAATCCGCGCCGCCAATTTTATTTCCCGTGGCAATTCCGGCGCAGTGCGTTCCGTGAGCGCCGTCGTCAAAGAAAAAGACCACTTTGTTTTCTTCGGGGAAAATATTGAGCGCCATAGTAAAAGGAGGAAGCGACGTTTCATTGTCAATTGTAAAAGAGTCGTGATTTATTTTGTAATTCCGAAGCGGTTTTTCATCCGAAAGATCGCCGTTGCCGTTTGTATCGAGATAAACCACCCAAAAATCGCTCGTGTCAATTTTTGCTTGAAACGTCACAAAAACATAAACGTCGTCGTTTTTATCGTTGCCGTTTAAATCGCCCGCGTGGGACCCGGAATTTTGGAGCATCTTTTCTTTAAGCGCTCCGATAAAATATTCGTCGTCAACCGAAGTTAAAGAAAGCTTTCCAGCGCCCGCGACTTTCAAATCTTCGTCTTCGTTAATAAAATAATTTACTCCGTCTTCTTCGTCGGTATCGGCTTCATAATATTCAACGTCGCCTTCGCCCGTAAAATCTTGAACGTCAATTACTTTTACTTCTCCGGTTGAAGTCGTTGTCAACCCGGGTACGCCCATATCAACGCCGGTATCGAGAACAAAAACAATTGTTCCCCGCCCGTCGTATTCGGGATTGGTTCTGTGAAATTCCGCCACGCCGGTCGGTTCTAAAGCCAAAAACGTTTGAACCGAATCCTGCGCTTGGAGCGTAACAAACGCCAAGAAAAATAAAATAAAATAATTGAAATATTTCATAATACACCTTGATTAATTAGTTAAAAAACAACTCTTCAAATTTTTATCGTTCTGAATTTCCAATTTGATTTTCCGTTTGACGCAGATTATCCAATTTATTGTAATCAATCTCCGACCCTAACGCGGAATGCGGGATCATATACATAATCATTAATAGAACCGCTCCGAACGCCGCCCACGCTTTCGGGTTTTTCGACTTGTCATACATGAACAGCGCTATCAGCCAGCCCGCAAAAGCAAAAAGGGTTTTATTATCCGTCAAATCAATCCCGAAAGGTATTCCCGTCCAAAACTCGCCGAAAGCATATTTCTGCATAATCGGTCCGAGAATAAATCCCCCGACGAACAAAACCGCAAGCGTCCAATAAGTTAATTTTTTCAAATTACGATTGGGATTAAAAAACTCCAGCCCCGTGCGCGTTGAAAGAAGCATCGCGGAGAACATTGCGAATACGTGAGGAATTAAAATAAACAGCGGCGTCGTTCCCTTAAAACGAATTACGACCGAATTTTTTTCCGGCAGAATAAATTTTTCGTTATCGCGGTACAATTCAATGTAGTATTCAAGTTTGCCGGCCGGCGGTTGATGAGGCAGATTCGCCGTAAGTTTTCCGGCGGAGAATTTCATTGGTATCTTCGTCCAAGCGTCTTCGGTTTTAAAACGCTTCCAAAATAAATTTGCAGAAACGTTTTCCGGAGCGGGAAGTTCAACTACGGCGGAGCCTTCTCCTCCGTGGCTTCTTACAAATTTATAATTGTATTCTTTTCCTTCAATCTGAAATTTTCCTTTTATCGGGTAGGTGGGTCCGGTAACTCTTTGATAATACGCGGTAGCCAAAGTGATTATCACTGCAGCAATCCAAAGGAGATAAGTTCTTTTCATTAACCTCTCATAATTAAGATACTATTGAATCTATAAATATATAAAGAAATAATGATGGGATAAAATTTTAGGAATTTTTTTATTTAGTTACATAGCGCGGTAAACCGCAATTGATAATTGACAATGGAAAATGGATAATGGAAAA
>JAADIR010000297.1 GCA_013151245.1 Chlorobiota bacterium | reverse complement strand
AAAAGCAGCGGCAAAGTTTCTCTATTACAAACGCCCGCCGGAAGAGATACGAAACAAAGTAGATTTAACCTACCGTATTGAAAATCAAAGCGTTTACATATTCGAAATAAGACCCAAATTGGACGCCCCTGAAATTATTATAGAAGAGCGGATGGCTAAAGCCGCTTATGTAAAAAATAATCGAAAATTTATCATTATTCACGGAACGCGTAAAGATTGTTTAATTATCTTATCATAAGAAGTTAGTTTTGTAAAGTAAATAGAAAAAACCTTACAAAGAAAAGATGAAATGTTAAAAAAACTGCCAATAGAAAAAGATGATGAATAAAATAAAAGTAATTTTAATGCTTGCCGTCTCGACGCTTATCACAAGTTCGCATTTGTTCGGACAAATTACTTTTGATTATTCGGGAGCCGAATTAGTTTTAGAACATTTTACGGATAACCGGAACAATGCTGGAAAAATAGTTAATAACCCGGGTTATCAACATATTTTACTTCATAGCAAAAAATACTCTTCCAATCCCATTACCGAAGAAAACTTACGAAACTCATTAAATGGAAAAAACGAAGGATTTGATTTTTCACGCATAGAAGAACGAAAAGATAAATACGAACAAATTTTAAAATACTTAAAAGAAAACGAACAGGAAATCATTAATGACTATGCAAAATTGTGTTTAAAATATCTTCCGGAAGATTATAAACAAAAAGCGACTATTTATTATGTTATCGGCGGATATAACGGAATTGCGTTTAACGATAAAATATGTATGAATATTGATTATGAACAATTCAGGAAAAATTATACCGAAATAAAATTGTATATCGCTCACGAACTTTTTCACATAGGTTTTGAAAAATATCACTCGCTTCCGGATATTTTTAAAGCCAAAACAGTTGAGGATTTAAAAGAAATTGTTTTATCAATGACAATGAACGAAGGATTGGCAACGTTAACGCCATATCATAAACGAATTGAAATGAATGAAATTTCGGATTATGACTATACGGTTTTACTTGATACTACGGCATTAAATAAAAAGATAGCCCAATTCAATTCAGTCGTTAAATATTTAGATGAAAATAGCGATAAAAAATTGACGAATGAAATTTTAGGAAATGTGTTGGGGCAGTGTTCCGGCGATAGGCTTTTTTACATAGCGGGTTGTTATATGGGGCTGAAAATTGAAGAAAAATACGGTTCAAAGAAAATCCGGGAATTGGTTAAGGAAAGTCCCGAAATATATTTTGAAACTTATTATCAATTAATGAAAAAGAAATAATCGGCGCACTACAACGGCTGAAAATGCGTCGGGATCGCTCATATACCGCCATTCATTGGGCGCGGCTGTAAGACCGAAAGATTATGAATATTGCGCTTTTTCTCTAACTGCGGTTTTTCAAATTCCCGCCTCTCGGAAAATGTTTTTTCGGAATGCGATCTAACAAATTCCCTCTTTGATAATAGCGACTCGCGTTAAGCAAATTAAATTCCGCGTTAAAAATTTTTTCAGTTGTTTTGCATATTATTAAGAATTAAATTATTCTGATTCTTTGATAAAGATAAATTAACAACAACGGAATTTAACTTATGAAATTCGCCGTTAAATTTTTAGCTCTTTTTGTTTTCGCGTCCGCCTCTCTTTTTGCGCAAAACGATTCTCTCATTACTTTCTCCGAGATTATGTTCAAGCCGAACGCTTCGAACAGCGAGTTTATCGAACTGTACAATACGTCCGCTACAGAGTCGATTGACTTGTCCGGATTCAAAATCAAATATTACACTTCGTCGCCCGACGGAATTATCGACGCGGGAAACGGAACCGTTCTTCAGCCGGAAAGCTACGCCGTTATTTTTGAAGGGGATTACGATTTTGCGACCGGAATTTACAACGGGCTTATCGATCCCAACGCGCTTGTTTTGATAATCGACAACAACGCTTTCGGAAGTTCGGGAATGTCGAACTCAAGCGACAGAATCGTGCGGCTTTTCAACGCGGCGGACGATTCGCTAGACGCGCGCACATACACTGCAAACAACGGCTCCGGCGTTTCGGATGAAAAAATAATTATGAATAAAGATAATTCCGACGGCAATTGGGCGAACTCCTTAACCGACAACGGAACGCCCGGATACGCCAATTCCGTTACTCCTCTGCAATTCGATCTTTCAGTCTCCTCTCTTGCTCTTTCGCCCGAACCTCTTTACGAAGGGGACGACTTGACGATTGAAACGACGGTTAAAAACGTCGGGACTTCCGACGCAACGAATTTTACGATTGAAATTTACGACGACGCTAACGCCGATTCCGTCGGGCAGGCGGGAGAGCTTATTTTTACGAACAACTACGCCAATCTTGCTTCGGGCGATTCCGTAACCGCAAACGCGGCGATTGCTTCCGTTCCGCTCGGAGACGTTCAAATAATTTCGCAAGTCGTCTTTAACGACGATCAGAATCCGGCGAACGACAAGCGGGTCGAGCAAACCGTCGCCCTGCCTCAGCCGAATCAGTTCAACGATATCGTAATAAACGAAATTATGTACGCGCCCGACGGCGGCGAGCCGGAATGGGTCGAGCTTTTCAACAGAACTGGCGAAGAGATAAATCTGCACAACTGGAAATTTTCCGACAGCGGAACGCAAATTACAATCACAAACGAAAATATTTATATTCCGGCAAACGGCTACGTCGTTCTCGCCGACGATATTTCAATTAACGATTTCTACGATATAACCGCGCAGGTTATAGTCGCAAACCTTCCGTCGCTCAACAACGGCGGCGACGATCTTTCGGTTATCGATTCGCTCGGAAGCGTAATCGACAACGTCGCGTATCAGCCCGATTGGGGCGGAAGCGGCGGCGCCTCGCTTGAAAGAATCGACGCGGACGCGGCTTCGAACGATCAGACAAATTGGGGAACGTCCGTCAACCCAAACGGCGCGACTCCCGGAGATATTAATTCCCTTTCCCCGAAAGATTTTGACGTTGCCGTAGCCTCAATTACAAACGCGCCCGAAATTCCCGTTGAAGGGGATAACGTTTTGATTTCGGCAAAGATAAAAAATCTCGGTTTGCAAAACGCGGCGAATTTTCTCGTTGAAATTTTCAACGACGCAAACTTCAACGGAATAGGCGAAACGAACGAATTGATTTTTTCGCAGACGCTTTCCATCGCAAGCGGAGATTCCGCGAACGCTCAAACGACAATTAACAACGCGGCGCTCGGCGCTTATCAAATTATCGCCGAAGCGACTTTCGCCGACGACGAAGATAATTCGAACAATTCCATGCTGCACAATTTCAACGTGATTCCGCAGCCGAACGATTTCAACGATATCGTGATAAACGAAATAATGTATTCGCCCGAAAACGACGAGCCGGAATGGGTCGAGCTTTTCAACCGCACGAACGAAGCGATAAATCTTAGGCATTGGCGGATTCACGACGCGGTTTCGAGCGTCAACATAACCGACGACAACGTTTTCATTCCGGCGCGCGGATATGCGGTTATTGCCGACGACGCGACGATCTCGAATTATTATTCCCAAATTCCCGCGACAATTATTACGGCTAACCTTCCATCTCTAAACAATTCCGGCGACGACGTAATTCTCCGCGATTCTCTGGCTAGAACGATTGACAGTCTAAAATATTCTTCAACTTGGGGCGGAAAGAACGGTCGCTCTTTGGAAAGAAAACTGTTCGACGAACCTACAAACGACGAAAACAATTGGGGTTCTTCAATTCATCCCGAAGGAGCGACGCCCGGAAGCGAAAACTCGATAACGCCAAAGAACAACGACGCCGCGCTCAACGCGCTTTCCGTTTTTCCCGAATCTCCCTTTCAGGGCGAGAGCGCGCAAATAACGGCGGAAGTTTTTAACGCCGGATTGAACGACGCGGCGCAGTTTAAAATAGATTTTTACGAAGACTCAAACGACGACGGACTTCCGCAGCCGGAAGAATTTTTCGCGAGCAAACAAATCGCCTCTTTGCCTTTTGGCGACACTACAACAGTTTCGGCGTCCCGCTCTTTTACGGAAGGAAGCAGAACGGTTTTCGCGGTCGTAAATTATCAGTCCGACGAAAACCCTTATAACGACACGCTTTCCGTTTCTTTTGAAGTCGGACCCGAACGTTACAATTACAACGACGTAGTAATCAACGAAGTGATGTATAAGCCGTCGAGCGGCGAGCCTGAATGGATTGAAATTTACAACCGATCTTCGAAGAGCGTTAACCTCAAAAATTGGAGGATCGCCGACAACTCGACGCGAAGAATTATTTCCGACGTCGATTTAACGATGGCGCCGCGAACCTTTGTAGTTTTAAGCAAAGATATTTCGATCAACGACTTTTACGACGTTCCGTCGCGCGTGATTGTATTGAGCCTTCCCTCGCTCGGAAATTCCGGCGACGAAATATTCTTAACCGATCCGTCCGATTTTGAAATCGACAATCTCGATTATTCCCCCGATTGGGGCGGAAACGAAGGCGGTCGATCGCTCGAACGGAAAGACGTTAACGAAAATACAAATCTTAAATCGAATTGGGCGACGTCAACGGACGAAGCCAAAGCAACGCCGGGCAAAAAGAATTCCGTAATCCCGAAAGATTACGACTTGGCGCTGACGGAGTTTGTTATTCAGCCCGACGCTCCGTCTGTCGGCGACACGCTCCGGTTTTCGGCGTTGATTGAAAACGTCGGCAAGCGCTCGGCGAGTTCTTTTTCGTTTATCATTTACGAAGACGCGAATGGAGATTCTACGGGAGATCAGACCGAAATTATTTTTGAAAAATCGTTCCAAAGTCTGGCAAGCGGCGCAAAGACAACCGCCGATTTCGAAACGCTTGATATACAAAGCGGCACGCGCGTTTACATCGCCGAAGTCCTTTATTCGCGGGATGAAATTACGGAGAACAATATTTTATTCGAAAGCGTTTACGTTAATCCGCCGCCCGCGAACTTTTCGGATATTGTTATCAACGAAATAATGTACAAACCCGCGTCCGGCGAACCGGAATGGATTGAAATTTTTAACCGAAGCGGCGACGCGATTAATCTTAACGGCTGGCGTTTTGGCGACCGTTCCCGGAAAGTTACTCTTACGGACGAAGACGCGGAACTTGCCGCGGGCGCGTTCGCGGTTATTTCTTCGGACGAAACGCTTCTCGATTTCTTTGATATTCCTTCCCTTTTTATCGTAGCCGATTTGCCTTCGCTTAACAATACGGGCGACGATTTGACGCTTTACGATCCGACCGAGAGTAAAATCGATTCCGTTTTTTACAGACCGTCTTGGGGCGGAAACGAAACGGGCGTTTCTCTCGAACGGCTTTCGGTTGACGGAGCCGGAAACGATTCTACCAATTGGAGTTCGTCGGTTTCACTCGACGGCGGAACGCCCGGAACCGTTAATTCCGTTACTCAAAAGAATTTCGATTTGGCGATTATTAATTTTACGGGGCCGGAAAACGCGGTCAAAGATTCAACGGTTTATTTCGACGTAACTATTCAAAACCTCGGCGGCGATAACGCCGACGACGCCGAGCTAAACGTTTACAACGACGAAAATCAAAACGGCGAGCCTGAGGAAAATGAATTGTTTTTTAATTACGCCCTAAACTCTTTGCAGCCGAACGGCGCGGAGAACGTCTCTTTTTCATTTACTCCGGCGCAATCAGGCATAGTTCATTTTATAGCCGTCGTTGACTTCCCCGCGGATGAAGCGCTTTATAACAACGCGGCTGATTTTTACCTTTCCGTAGTTTCCATAAACGAACAGCCGAACGACCTTGTAATAAACGAGATTATGTACGCGCCCGGTTCCGACGAGCCGGAATGGTTTGAGATTTACAACAGGAGCGCTAAAACAATTAATTTAAAAAATTATCAAATAGCCGATTCAAAAGACACGACTTCGAGAGTAATCAAAGAAGACGTTTTCATTGAGCCGGAAGAATATTTTATATTCGCGAAAGATTCGACGATATTCGACAAATACGACATTCCGTCCGCCGCGGCGATTGTTTCGTTCCCTTCGCTCAACAACGGCGGAGACGCCGTGGCGATTCTCGATTCGCTGAACAGAACTATCGATTCGGTAAAGTATTCATCGGATTGGGGCGGAACGGGCGGCAAATCGCTTGAGCGTCTTAGCCCCGAAGTCGATTCAAACTTTCCATCCAACTGGCGTTCGTCGGTCGATTCTTTAGGCGCGACGCCGGGAAGAAAGAATTCGAATTCCTTAAAAGATTTCGATATTCAAATCGCCGACGTAATTATTTCAAACGATAACGGCGTTAGGCGAGTTTCCGCTATTGTCAAAAACGTCGGGAAAAACGACGCGCAATTCGATTTAACCCTTTACGAAGACGCGACGCTCGACGGAACGGCGGACAAAACGCTCGAAACAAAAACGGGGCAATTTATCGCCGCGGGAAGTCAAACGGAAATAGAATTCGATTACGCGTTTGAAAATCTTTTAGCGGAAACCGCCGTGATTGTTGACGCGGTTTACCCGAACGATATGAATCCCGACGACAACGTTTTTTACGCCGACGTTCGCATTCCTTATTCGGCGCGGGCTTTGCTTATTAACGAAGTTATGTTTCGCCCGAGCGGCGGAGAACCGGAGTGGATTGAGTTTTACAACAACACTTCGCAAATAATTAATTTGAAGGATTGGACGATTGGCGACGTATTGACTACGCCTTCGAGCGAAGATATTTCCGAAAACAATCTTGTCGTCCAACCGCATTCGTTGTTCGTTATATCCAAAGACTCGACAATTCAAGACTTTCACGCTCAAATTCCAAGCGGGTTTGCGGTATCGGAGTTCCCCAACCTCAATAACGACGCGGACGGAGTAGTCATAAAAGATTGGGACGGGAATTTAATCGATTCTCTTTTTTACGACGGAGAATGGAATTCGAAAAGCGGATATTCGATTGAAAAGATTTCCGAAACCGCGCTTTCAAACAATTCCGATAATTGGAAAGCGTCGATTGACGTTGAACAAAGCACGCCGGGAAGAACAAACAGCGTCGTGATTAAAAACAACGACCTCGCCGCCTTAACCGTTTCTTCCGTTCCCGCCTTTCCTCAAGAAGGGGAAATGATAAAACTCAAGTGCGCCGTCGCGAACGTCGGACTGAACGACGCGGATAATTTTTCGGTTGCGTTTTCATATCTCTCCGGTTCGAATTCAATTTTGCTTGAAGAAATAAGCGGCTTGAATTTATCTCAGGGCGACACGCTCGAAATTATTACGAACGAAGATTTTCAACTTTCCGGCGCGGTAGAAATACAAGCCGAAGTTATTTACGACGCCGACGAAGATTTGTCGAACAATTCCGTTTCCGCCGCGGTGCAGCCCGGCTACGAAGCGAACTCGATTTTGGTTAGCGAAGTTATGTATAATCCCGCGAGCGGCTTTCCGGAATGGGTTGAATTTAAAAACGTTTCCGAAAAAGAAATCAATCTAAACGGCTGGTCGGTTTCCGACGTTAGTCCTTCTTTGAATTTAAAAATAATCACGGAAGAGAACGAGTTGATTTCGCCGAATAAATATTTTGTCGTCGCTAAAGATTCAAACGTTTTCGGAATAGACGAAAACGCAAAATTGTTTGTCGTTAATTTCGGCGCGCTCGGCAATACCGGCGACGGCGTAGTAATTTATGATTTCCGCGGCGCGGCTATCGACAGCCTTTACTACTTTCCCGAATGGGGAAACAAAAAAGGCGTTTCTTTGGAACGATTCTCTTACGACGTTTCGACAAACGACGACTGGAATTGGCTTCTGTCAATTTCGCCGAACGGCTCGACTCCCGGATATAAAAACTCCGTTTCCGGCTTGCCGCAATACGAAAACGGCGACGTCGTAATTAATGAAATTATGTTTGACCCGCTAACCGACAATTCCGAGTTCGTTGAAATTTACAACCGCTCGGATAAATACGTGGAACTCGGCGGTTGGACGCTGGAAGACGGCAGCGGAAAATTGTTCGCCGTTTCCGACGTGACTTTTTCGCTCCCGCCGAACGAGTTTTTTACAATCGCGTCCGATTCTTCCGTTTACGATACTTACGAATGGCTCGGAAACGCCGACAATATTAACGTTCTGAACGCCGGACTCGGCTTGTCCAATAACGGCGAGCCTTTGACGCTGCTTGATATTTACGGAAACGCAATAGACTCGGTCTATTATTCCGACAAATGGAACAATCCGAATATCTCTTTCACAAAAGGAAAATCGCTCGAACGGTTGAACCCGCGCCTTGGAAGTAACGATCCTTCAAACTGGTCAACGTCCGTTTCCGATATCGGCGCGACTCCCGACAAAGTCAATTCGATATTCATAGAAAATCCGTCAACGTCCGCTAAAATCAGCGTCAGCCCGAATCCCTTTTCTCCCGACGACGACGGATTCGAAGATTTCGCGATTATCAACTACAATCTGACGCAGGCAATAGCGCAGATTCGCGTTAAAGTTTACGATTCGAAAGGAAGGAAAGTCCGAACGCTCGAAAGCAACAAAGCGTCGGCTTCTACCGGCTCGTTGATTTTCAACGGTCTCGACGATAACGGCAGACCTTTGCGCATCGGAATTTACATCTTGTTCATCGAAGCGATAAACGGCTCGAACGGCGTGGTGGAAACGATAAAAGGAAACGATAAAAGAGCCCGTTGTGATTGCAAGAAAATTGTAGCGTTATATGAATTTTACAAATCCGGCGAACGCGCCCTACGACGTTTGGCTGCACTGGAACGTAACGCGCAAATGCAATTTCGATTGCGAGTATTGTTTTTCTCACGATAAAAATGTTACCTCCGAAGCGCCGAAAAGAATCGACGTTGAAAAAGCGCTTTCGGTTTTGAACGAAACGGGAAAAACTTTTCGCGTCGGATTTACGGGCGGCGAGCCGTTTTTAATTCCCAACATTCTAGAAGCCGCGCGCGCTTTGACGAAAAAGCATTTTATCTCAATCAACACACACTTGACTTCTTCAAAAATCAAAGAATTTGCCGAAGCGATTCCGCCGGATAAGGTATTGTTCATTCAAGCCTCTCTTCACTTCGACGAATTGGAAAAGCGAAAGTTGAAATCGAGATTCATTGGAAATTATCTCTTGTTAAAAGGGCGCGGTTTCAACGTCTTCGCCGAAGCGGTCGCTTTTCCCCCTTTTATTTCAAGACTTGAAGAGTTTCGCGAATTTTACGGAAAAGAAGGAATCGATTTTTCTTTCGGCGCTTTCATCGGAATTTACGACGGAAAGAAATATCCGGAAAGTTATACCGAAGAAGAAATTTCCGCGTTCGGTCTCGACGTTTCCGAACAAAGTAAATTTTTGCAAAAGGGGAATTTATGCAACGCCGGATTTAACGCGGCGGTTGTCTTTTCAAACGGAAACGTCTTTCCCTGTTTTCAGATAAAGGAAAAGCTCGGAAACGTTTACGAGGAAATTGATTTTTACGACGCGCCGATAACTTGTCCCGCCCGCCAATGCGGCTGCCCGCTTAATCTTTACGACGAATATCTTTTTGAAAAGGCATTGAAGTCAATGTAGCCGCAGACTTTCCCGAAGGGACGCTGTGCGCATGTCTGCGCGCTTTTGTGTAAGCCGAAAACCATTAATTGAACCAAAAGTCATTATAATGACCAAAAGTTATAACCATTAGTCAGTATAATGACGAATGGTTAAGTTTTTAAATTACAGCGGCGGGATTGTCTTGAGAAATATAATCTTCAATTTCTTGAATATTAAATATAACAGCGTTGCCTTTCACCC
>JAADIR010000079.1 GCA_013151245.1 Chlorobiota bacterium | reverse complement strand
GATAGAATATTCAGACGACAGAGTTCTTAAAACCGTCGCGGGAACCGGCGAAATTCTTTTCGGCGGAAAGGTGCGTGCTAAAATTAATGTTACCGACGCGGGCGGCCTTTCACAAATTGATATAACCGTTCACGAGAATGAATACTATCCGGGTTTTGAAGGCGGCGGAATTGTTAAACGATGGTTTGATATTTCTTCAACTGGAGAAAATTTTACCTTCGATATTACGCTCAGTTACAAAGACAGCGAATTAGCCGGTGAACAAGAAGATATTTTATCTATGAACAGATGGGACGGAACCGTTTGGAGCGGTATATTAAATACTTCTTCGAGAGACTTAAATGATAATTGGCTGACAGTTGACGGGCAAACGGAATTTGGCGATTGGATTCTTGACGACGATTGGCTGCCTGTAGAATTAACTTCTTTCACGGCAAGTTATTTTAACGACGTTGTGGAATTAAATTGGCGAACCGCTACGGAAACCAACAACAGCGGATTTGAAATACAGCGGGCTTCGTCTTCGACTACGCCCCGCCAGGGCTGGGAAACAATTGGTTTTGTTGAAGGAAACGGCACAACGGCGGAAACGCATAATTATTCGTTTATTGATGAAAATGTTGCGAGTGGAAAATATTTCTATCGTTTAAAACAAATTGACAACAACGGTTCTTTTGAATATTCGGATGTTGTTGAAATTGAAATGGAATTGCCGTCGAAATTTGAACTATCTCGCAAAATTTTCCGAATCCTTTCGGAAAAACTTCGAGATCGAAAAGTTCGACTACGAAAATCGAATATTCGTTGCCGGAACAAAGCGCGGTAAGAATTGAAGTGTTTAACGCTCTCGGGCAAAGCGTTGCCGTTTTGGTTAACTCGGAAAAATCAGCCGGAAATTATAAAACCGTTTGGGACGCTAAAGGTTTGCCAAGCGGGCTTTATCTAATAAGCGTAAGAGCGGAAGGATTTGCTTCTAAGTCCAATTATTCGCAAGTTAAAAAGGCGTTGCTGTTAAAATAGCGACAAGTATCAGGGAAAATTTATCAAAAAGTAACGAGTAAATTATCATGATTGAAAACACTCAATATTTTGTCGGCTGGGGAACGCTGGCGTTGATAAACGCCGGAATAGCTCAAGGAAAAAACCGCAGCGGTTTGGCTTGGTTTTTCATCTCTCTTTTTCTCGGTCCGGTTGCCACTTTTATTCTTGTCGCGTTTTTTCCGAAGATATAGTTTAGTTTTTGGACGACCGCTTTTTTTATCGTCTAAAAAAAACCGTTAATATTATTTTATTTTTATCGATAATTAATAATGAATATTAATTATTTAATGAGCAATTATAATGAGTTCCGTTTTGAGAACTAAACTTCAACCCTTGGCTATCGCCGTTTTTTCTTTTGCCTTGATGATATTTCTTTCTTTTCATTTCTCTAAATATTATAACGGCAACGAAGTGAAAAACGTAAGAAATAATTTATTTGATCTTTTGATTTCAAAAAAATCGTTGTTGGAAAAAGCGTTAAATTCCAGAATTTATTACACAAAAGGCGTCGCGGCGTACACCTCGATAAATCCCGATATAACGACTCGGATTTTTGACGAGTTAGCCGAAAAATTAATCCGGAAAGACTCGGTTATCAGCACAATGTCGTTAGCAAAAAATGGAATCATTCAATCAATCTATCCGAAAGTCGGGCACGAAGCGGCAATCGGATTAAATCTTTTGGCTCATCCCGCAAGAAAAAAGATCGTCGAGAAAACAATCGAAACCAGAAATACGTTTGTCGCCGGTCCCGTTGAATTGGTTGAAGGCGGAATCGGATTTATAAGCTACACTCCGATTTTTACGAAAGTCGGGGTTGACTCATTGAGGTTTTGGGGCGTTACCGATATTGTTATTTTCAGAGATAAACTCTTCAATGAAGTTAATTTTCATACGACCGACAAAAACTTCAGTTACGCTTTGCGCGGAATTGACGGCACGGGAAAAAACGGTTCCGTTTTTTGGGGTTCGCCCGAAATATTCAAAAAAAATCCCGTCATTGTGAACGTTCTTTTACCGACGGGAAGTTGGCAATTGGCTGCCGTTCCAACAACGGGTTGGCATAAATACATAAACAGATCGGATTTATTGGTTGTGATTTTATACGCCGGTTCAGTCATAATCAGTATTCTAATTTGGCTTTTATCAAGAGCCGTTGTCAAAATAAAAGCTCACGAAAAAGAATTGCAGGCGCTTTTCGGAGCGATGGACGATTTGATAATTGAATTTAACGAAAAGGGCGAGTACGTTAAAATTGCCCCGACCAACGATTCGCTGCTCTATTTATCGAGAGATGAAATGCTCGGCAAATCGCTTCACGAAATCTTCGATAAAGATAAAGCCGATTTCTTTATGAACGCCATTCAAGAATGTCTGAAAACAAAAAAGACTGTAGTAATTGAATATGAGCTGGAAGTAAACAAACAAAAGAAATGGTTTTTGGCGAGGATTACTTTTATCTCCGATTCTTCCGCGCTCTTCGTTGCGCATGACAACACGGTAAAAAGAAAAACGGAAGAGAAATTGAAAGAAACAGCTAAGACATTAGCCGAGTCGAACGCGACGAAAGACAAATTGTTTTCTATTATAGCGCACGATTTGAAAGGTCCGTTCAACACAACTTTGGGACTTATCGAGCTATTGGAAAAAGAGATGGGATCATTGTCGGAAGAAGAAATCAATGAATCGGTAAAATTAATTTCGAGCGCTTTAAAATCTCAATATAAACTTATGGAAAACTTGCTCCATTGGGCAAGAATGCAAACCGGCAATATGAAGCTTGAAAAAAGCGAATTTGATTTGAGTCGAATTGTCAATGAAATAATTGATCTTCTTTCCCCGAAGGCAAATGTAAAAAATATTGAAATAGAAAATAAAATTTTACCCGAAACCAAAATCTCCGCCGATGAAAATATGCTAAGATCCATTTTGAGAAATCTGATTATTAACGCGGTTAAGTTCACTCACGAAGGAGGAACCGTTTCAGTTTCTCATGAATTTATTAACGGCAAGCATCAAATTAAAGTGTCCGATAACGGAGTGGGAATAAATCCCGAAGAAATACAAACAATATTCAGTATAGACGCTCATCATACCGCCGTAGGAACAAAAGGAGAAAAAGGAACCGGCTTAGGATTGGTTTTAGTAAAAGAGATGGTCGAGATGCATGGCGGAACAATTCGCGTGGAGAGTATGGTTGATAAAGGAAGCGACTTTATATTTACTATCTCTTAAACCATATCGCGGTAAACCGCAATTGATAATTGACAATGGAAAATGGATAATTTGTCTCGGCGGCTTGTCTCGGCGCAACAAAGTGAAGCCGGAAGCGCAGCGGAGACGGATGGATAATTGGAATTTTGAGCATAACAATTAATGTTTCGGTTTGATTGATTGAATTTCTCATTCAGTCCATCATCCATTCATTCATTCTTAAATTAATCTTCAAAATTTCTTAACATATAAAACAACTTGCCCCGATTTATCCCGATGCTTTTTGTCGGGGTGTTTTTCCGAAAGCGGAATGTTCCATTTATCGGGAAGGATTTAACTTGTAATACTATAATTCGGGTTAAACTTCATTGAGAACGCTTATTTTAAAACCGTCTTTTAGGAACTTTTCGGCTCTCCGCAAGTCTAATCTTTTACATTTCACATTTTACAATTTATGAGGGGGAACGATATGCCGCTTTTCAACAAAAAGTTTTTATTCATTTTTCTTTTCATCAGCGCTGCATTAATGGCGCAGGATAAATCCGACGCGTGGAAAGAGAAAGTGAAAAACATTTCCGGCGACGTTTCGGAAATAGTAATTAAAACAGACAAAGGCGAAGTGAAGCTTACGGGCGAAGAAGCCGAAGACGTAATGGAACTGCTGAAATCCGATTATCTCTTTTCTTTTAACGGCGACGAATTCGAAATGACTTCCAAAGGAGAAGGTTCCGGCGAAAACGTTTTTGTGGTTAAAATGAACGACGGGCGCTCAAAAATGAAAAAATCCGGTCATCATTCCAAAAGCCGGAAAAAGATGGTTTGTGTAACAGCCGCTAATGAAGAAGGCGATGTTGAAAAGAATATCGAGGCGGAATTCAATGACGGCAAAAAGAAGATCACCGTGACTACCGTTGAAAACGGAAAGAAAACAACAAAAGTTTACGAAGGCGAAGAAGCGGAAAAATTTCTTGAATCGGAGGAAGGCGAAAACATTGCAATCGTCGAATCGATGCGCGGCTGCAAAGACCGTCGTGCGGAAGAGCGCAATTGCCGAGGTCGCCGTCACGGCAACAAAGTTATTATTATTGACGAAGACGATAACGTGATAATGAAAGACGGCGCAGAAAAAGTTAAAGTAATTAAAGTAAAAGTAGAGGATAGCGACGAAGAATACGAAAAACACGATGAGGATGAAAAGTAAAAAAAATCAAAATATATTTTTTCCCGAAAAGGCTTTAACCATACCGGTTAAAGCCTTTTTTGTTTTGAGCCGATTTCCGCATCAATATATTTTATTTTCGTTCCCTTTAAAGATACTGCGTGATAATCCCGATACTATTATTTAATTTCGGCGCTTCGTTCGTTAGAATTATAGCTCTCCGGAAAAAATAATCTTGATTAATGGAACTTTACTGTATATATTGCGTCTATACAGTTAGAACAGTTAGAGAATTTTTAATTCGGGAAAAAGATGCTGCTTAATTTAACAACATTTTCATCGGAGCCGATAGACGCTCAAATACTTTCGCAGATTTTGGAAAGGATTGTTGAAAGCGATATTCTTGCCGGAGAAGAACTGCCGTCGGCGGGAAAACTTTCCCGGATGCAGCATATTGGCAAAAGCGCGGTAATCAAGGCATATCGCGAGTTGGAACGAATAGGCGCCGCGCTGCCGGTAAAAAACGGAAAATTCGCGGTTAACAAATTATCCGACGAAAAGCTTTCCGAATTCGCCGATAAAATAAAGAAAATCACAAAAGAAGAATCCGAAAAATTCAACGCCGAACTTGAAGCCGCGCGGCAGATACAAAAAGGTCTGCTTCCGCGAGTACTTCCGGAGAACGACGAACTTTCAGCGGCGGCATATTCAACTATTTCAAAAGAAGTGGGCGGCGATTTTTACGACCTTTATAAAATGGAAGATGGGAAATACGGAATATTAATCGGAGACGCGAGCGGAAAGGGTTTGCCCGCGGCGATGCTGATTTCTCAGATTCAGGCGATAATTAAAAGCGACGTTTCTCATCGGCGTTCGATCAACCGGACGCTTTCTATTTTAAATGCTTACCTGAAAACGTTTTCCTCGGCAAAGAATTTTGCCACGTTATTTTACGGAATTCTCGACGCCGCGAAAGGAGAAATGGTTTATTCCAACGCGGGGCACAACTTTCCTCTTCTCGTAAAACAAAACGGCGAAATCAAACGGCTGCGAACTACGGGACCCGCCTTGGGGCTGATGCGCCAAATTGAATACGAAGAAAAAACGATATCGATCGGCAAAAACGAAACGTTGTTTTTATTTACCGACGGACTTTCGGAGACGCTTAACAATAACGGCGAAATGTTCGGCGAAGAAAGAATAGAAAACATCTGTCTTAACAACAAAGAGAACGTTCCGTCGGAAATTCTTGACGAAGTGAAAAGAGAACTGAAAAATTTCAGATCCGCTCGTTATGAAAACGACGACACAACTTTTATGGCGGTGAAAAGAAAATGAATAATATAAACGAAATCTTTAAAGGAAATAAATGATACTCAATCTTACCGACATTTCGGACGAACCGCTGCAAAGACAGATTTACAGACAGATCAGAGCGATGGTTTTAGCGGGCGAACTGAACGCGGGAGACATGCTTCCTTCAATAAGAAAATTGGCGAGAGACGAGAAAGTAAGCGTTGTAACGGTTCAGCGCGGTTACGAAATGTTGGAAAAGGAAGAACTGATTTTATCGAGACGCGGCAAAGGTTTTTTTGTAGCCGAGCTGCGCGACGTTAAAAAGAAAGAACTGGCGGAAACGAGATTTAAGGAAAAGATTCAACCAATAATTGAAGCGGCAAAATTGGAAGGTATGAGCGAAGATGAGATTAAAAGAGCTTTGTCTGATGTGATGGGATAATGAAGTTAAGGTTGAGATTGAGGTTGAGGTTGAGGGAAAAGTTTAAAATTATAAAGGGCGTTGAAATGAGTTACAAAGATTTTACGCAACTGAGCGTTTGGCAAAAGGGATTTGAATTGGCAAAAGAGATTTATTTTGAAACGAAACGCTTTCCGGATGATGAACGTTTTGGAATGATTTCGGATATGCGCAGAGCCGCAAATTCAATCGCGCGGAATAGCGCCGAAGGTTTCGGAAGATACGAAGCGAGGGATAAAACAAGATTCTATAAAGTATCGCGCGGCGGCGCTTATGAAGTTATGAGTCAAGTAATTATCGCAGCCGAGTTACAATTCATCGAACAAAAGAAAAGCGAATTACTAATCGAAAATTGCAAATCCACTGTAAACGAATTGGATTTATTATTAGTCTCATTAGAAAAGAAACCTTCGCCTCCGCTTTTTCCTTCTTCTTCATACGCAATGAACAAAAATAAACAACGAGGTAAATAAAGATGACGCACGCATTTGAAATTGAACGACTCGAAAAAACTTTTTCCGAATTTAAATTGGGACCTATTGATTTAATTCTTGAACCGGGAACTGTTCTCGGATATGTCGGTCCAAACGGCTCGGGAAAGACCACAACGATGCAATGTATGACGGGATTGATAAGAGCCGAAAGCGGAACCGTAAAGATTTTCGGCAAAGAAAACGATCCGAATAATCCCGAATGGAAATTCGACGTCGGCTATGCGGGAGACAAACGCGTTTTTTACGAAAATTGGTCGGGCGAAAAGAACTTGAATTTTCAGAAACAATTTTATCCCGATTGGGACGTTCAACTGGAAAAAGAATTAATAAAGCGTTTTGAAATTCCCATCAAGAAGAAAGCTAAACGACTTTCAAGCGGAAACAGGGCGAAACTCTCCCTGATAGGCGCGTTGGCGCATCGTCCCAAATTATTGATACTCGACGAACCGACGTCCGGGCTTGATCCGGTAGTGAGAACGGAATTCCTCGACGTTTTGTTCGAAGTAATCGAAAGCGGCGAACGGGCGATATTTTATTCGACTCATATTCTTTCCGATATCAGCCGTATTGCCGACGAGCTCGCTTTTTTGAATAACGGCGTCATAACTCTCAAGACGTCCAAAGAAGATTTGACGGAAAACTGGCGGAGAATTTCATTCAAACTTCCGCAAGAAATAAGCGAGTTTCCCGCCGCCGTCGCCGTTGAACGCGAGGCTTCGAATTACAGAATCATCAGCCGGAATTATCAAAAAACAATAGACGCGTTAAAACGGCTGGACGCGGAAAATATTCGAGCGGCTCGAATGAGTATTGATGAAATAGCCGTGCAGATTTTAAAAAATAAGAATTAAAAATTTAGGGAAAATATTGAGGCGAAAAAATGCTTAAAATTTTAATGGCTGAAATTAAATATTTCAAATTGCCGCTGCTCGTAATTTTTGCGCTGCCGTTAATTTTTACGGTCGCGGCTTTGAACGATATTTTGTTATTCGAACAAGTCTATTTTTTGAAGAAATACTTCTGGTCGGTGTTTGTTGGATTGGGAACTTACGCGCTAATTATTATAATTTGGAGCTTGCGCAAAAAAGAGATCCGCGAAAGAGTTCATGCGGCTTTGCCGGTAAGCGTTGGAAAACTTGCCGTCGGCAGGTGGATTTTTGCGGTTTCCCCTTTTCTTATTGTAGGTTTTTACGTCGAACTGCTTCGATGTTTTATTCCCGTCCGGCAAATTATATTTATCGATAGAATAAACGGTCAGCTCGGAATGTTGTTTTTAGCCTTAGCCGCGGTCGATTTGGCGATGAATTCGTGGTCCGCGCTCGAATTTAAAAGATACGACAAAAGACTTTTTTTTACCGGACTGATAAGCGCCGCGCTGTTGATTTCCGGCTTCGGCGTAATCTACTTGGCTTCGGCTTCAATTATTCAGCCTTTATCGCCGAGCGGCGACGAAAATATTTTTTTGATTCAACCGCAAACTTCCGGCGGAGAAGAGATTTTATTCTTTGTTTGGGGAACGGTTCTTTCGGTAATTGATTTGTTCGTTTTCAAAAAACGAAAATCATTTTTAACGTGAGGTAGTCATGTGGACTTTAGTAAAATCCGAATTTAAATATAACGCAATCGCATTTACGGCTCCCGTCTTTTTTTTCTTATTATTTTCGGCGATTGAAATGTTCGTATTCTCCAATCCGCTGTGGTTTGCGGGCAGCTCGTCTATCCGAGTCGCTTGGGACGGAATTTACTTCTTTGTGTTGTTAATTTCGTTCGGTTCGATTTGGTCTAATCGTTTAAGAGAAAAACGGATATTGTTTTTCGCCGCGCTTCCGGTTTCCGTAAAAGAAATAGCCGTAGCAAGATTTTGGTTCGCCGTTTTTCCTTTTACGATTATGACGTCGTTCATAATTTTGTTTCAAACCGCGTTGGGAATTGACGTTCCTTCCGGCTTCGGCGCTTTGGCGCTGCAAGTCGGGCTGGCGTTCGTCGTAATAGCCGTTTATATCAAAGTTCGCGACGAATGGTTTTCGCATAAAGGATTGCCGAAAAAAATTATTTTCGTTTCGGTAACCGCGTTGATATCGCTCGCCGTAGTCGTTCTCCTTATTTCGGTTTTGATTTACTATGAGCGCGAAATTGGAAACGCGTTAAGATTTTTCTCGAAATTGATTTTCTATTTCGTCGGTTTGATAATTATGGCGGCGTCGGTTCCTTCGTATAAAAAAAGAAACGAGTATTTGAATTAATTGCGTTATGCCGAAGATCATTAAACTTATAATTCAAAGCTCAATCGTTAAGATATCGGGTTCCCTTTTAAATTATTTCGCGGTAAACTTTGGCGGCGCTTTGTCTGTGCTTGCTTTGGTTGCGGGTTTCGGTTTAGCCGCGCTTTATTGCTTTTGGATATTAGCGGACTTTTACTCGGCGTCTTCGGGGAAAGGAAGTTTGTTTTTTATTTTCGTCGCTGCGTTAGTATAAAAAAACTCCGTCTCGAATAGAATTCCCGACCTTCCTAACACGGACAAGCCGGAACCAAAAACAAATAAGGTTCTACCACGAATTTAATGGAACAATACAAGTGAATAAAAAGGAACAAATGCTTATTCGGTAAAAAAAACAACTATTAAAAATTATTAGAGACAAGCAATATAGGATTATTTCAAGCTGTCCGTAGAATATAAAAATAGTTAATTGAACTGCTATCGCAGTTCGGATATGTTTTAGAACAACAAACTATGGACTGCGTCCATAGTTATTAAGAATTCAACTGCTATCGCAGTTGACAACATTATTAGTACAATTTACATTGAGGAGTTTGCCGTTTATCAAATAAAACGCACTTTATTACCGTTAAGAATTAGCAACTGCGATAGCAGTTGAATTATCAATAGCCTCGAATGAAATTCGAGGGAGAAAAAAGAAAAAGA
>JAADIR010000097.1 GCA_013151245.1 Chlorobiota bacterium | reverse complement strand
TAGCAATTTACGATTTGGTTGACGAATGGAGCGGACCCGATCCGCTGAATCCGTTTTTCGATTTGGGAGATAATTCGGGACTTCGTTATTCTTTTGTCGATACGGACGTTCTGAACGGCGTGCGTTACAGATATACTATCACGGCTTATGACGATCCCGATATCGAATCGGGTCAGCCGTCGCTCGAATCTTCGCGCGGAAACGACCCGCGTTTGGTTCAGACCGTTGACGTCATCCCCGGGCTGCGTCCGCAAGGTTTTCAAACAAGCGAAGCCGACTCTTTGGCGTATCAATTGTCGGGCGACGCGACAGGATATATTCAAGTCATCGACGTTAACCCGATAGACGTAACCGGACACGTTTACACAATCACTTTTAAAGATTCGCTCGAAAATTTGAAGATGGACGTTTACGACGAAGACGCCGGCAATTACGTTGTTGAAGATTTCGACAATTTTTGGAACGAAGAGGACGAAGCGGTCGCCGAACCGAGACCTATTTTTGACGGACTCGGATTGAAAATAATTAATCATAACGTGTTGGAAGAACTTTCGCAAAGTTGGACGAACGTTGTAAACGACGCTTCCGATTACAAATTCGGTCGTCTTGAGGAAGCCGCCGATTCATCCGGCATTCCCAGCGATTACGCTATTGTATTCGGCGATTCAACGTTGAAATTTTATCAAATTCCAACAAGTCAAAAAGTTCCTTTCCAAATTTTCAACGTTTCGAAAGATCCGAATTATGAAAATCCGCTGAATCTTTTTGTCCGCAATCCGGGCAAGCCGTGGGAAAGCGGAGATTTTGTTTATCTGCTTGAGCCTGAAATTGACAACAGAACTTGGCAGTTTATAGTCGATTGGACTGATTCTTCAACGGCTCCGTCGCCCGGCGACATTTATCTTTACAGGACTAAAAAACCTTTTACCGCCGAAGACAGTTACGAAATAGTTACGGAAAAATATTCAAGCGGCGGGAATGTCGATCTTTCAAAAATTAAAGTCGTTCCCAATCCTTACGTCGTTTACAACATTGCCGAACAAGCGGCTGCGTCGAGCGACAGATTCACTCACGAGTTAAGATTTACGCATCTTCCGCCGGAATGCACAATTAAGATTTACACTTTGCGCGGCGATTTGGTTAAAACCATTCGTCACAGCAGTTTAACTATCGGCGAAGCAAGGTGGAATTTGCAAAGCGACGAACAGTTGGAAGTCGCTTACGGCGTTTATATTTACACGGTTGAAACTCCCGACGGAGATCATAAAATTGACAAATTTGCAATCATAAGATAACGCAATGAAAAAAAACTTTTTTATACTATTGGCTGCGGCGCTGGTTTTCGTTCTACTAATTCAAAGCGAAAGCTTGGCGCAGGATAACACAACTAAAGTCGGAACGACCGCCGGAAACTTTCTTCTGTTAGAAGTAGGCGCAAAGGCGATTGGAATGGGCGGCGCTTTTGTGGGCGTTACGGACGATGCGTCGGCGTTATACTGGAACCCCGGCGGTATGGCTTTAATGAAAAAACCGACGGCGCAGTACCAGATAAGTAAAATGTACGCCGACATCGATCATCATTTTGCGGCGGTTATTCTTCCTTTAAGCTCTTCCGACAACATCGGAATTATGATAAACTATTTGAGCATCGGAACGATGGACGTTACGACTATTGAAGAACCGGAAGGAACGGGCGAAACCTTTACGGCAAGCAATCTGGCAATCGGACTTACTTACGGAAGGCAGCTTACGGACAGAGTTTACGTTGGTTTTACAATGAAATATATTTACGAAAAAATTTGGCTTGAATACGCGAACGGATTTGCATTCGATTTGGGGACGGTTTACAATATTGAAGAACGCGGAATCCGGATAGGGATGAACATTGTAAACCTCGGACCCGATATGGGAATTGACGGAGGTCCGCATCTCAGTTTTTATCGTCAAAAACCGGACGATTATCCTGGCAGTCCGCAGCCGGAATCAAATCTTGCAACCGAAACTTTTCCGCTTCCGCTAAGTTTTTCGGTCGGCGTTTCTTCGGTTTTAATCGGGCGTAATGCAACGTGGCTGCGGAACGCAAATCATAAAGTTCAATTAGCCGTTAGCGCAAACGACAGTTTCGACGCGGCTTTCAGAGCCAACGTCGGCGTTGAATATTCGTGGAACGAACTCTTTTCAGTTCGCGGCGGTTACCGCATCAATTATGATACGCAAAAATATTCCATCGGTTTCGGTCTGGATTTCTCCCGGTTTACTACGGTTAATTTAAAACTTGATTATGTATGGGTTGATTACGGCGACTTGAGCAGCGTGAACGTTTGGTCGCTTGAGTTTGAATTCTAAATATGAACGAAGCAATTAAACATAACGACGAGTATTTTGATTATTCTCCGCTTTCGATTGCCGTTGGAGTTGTAATCGGAGTTTTGATGACGGCGAGTTTTTCTTACGCCGCGCTTGTGCTCGGATTCTCAACAAACGGTTCGCCCGTCGCCGCGGTGCTGGGCTGGGGAATAATGAGATTCTTTTTTAATCGCGGAACTATTATTGAAAATAATATTATTCAGACCGTCGCTTCGGGAATAAATACTTCGACCGCGGGCGTTATTTTTACGGTTCCCGTGCTGCTTATTCGCGGGGCGGAGTTTAATTTTTTCTGGGTGCTTGCCGCGTGCGTCGCCGGCGCAATTCTCGGCGTTGGATTCATAATTCCTTTACGCAAGCAAATGATTGACGTTGACCGTCTTCGTTTCCCTTCGGGAACGGCGATTGCCAGCATTTTGAAATCGCCGGCGGAAGGAATGAAAAAATCAAAATTGCTCGTCGCCGGCGCGGCGTTGTCGGCTGCGGTTTATTTCATTACGCAGTTTCCCGTTATTGGTTTGCCGACTATTCTTCCGGCGAGCTTTGACTTGAACGTTTTACTCGGTCTGCCCGATTACTTTAATAATATTTGGGCGGTTTCTCTGTTAAGCGTCGGCATCGGTTTTATTGCCGGGCGCAACGGATTATTTGTTCTTGCCGGCGGAATACTCGCTTACTGGCTGATCACGCCGATTATGATAAATCAAAATTGGCTGCCGACCGAAATGAATCCTTCCGAAGCCGTTCATTTTATTCACGCAAACATGACGCGCCCAATCGGAATAGGAATGTTAATAGGCGGTTCTTTAATGAGCATTGTGCTGATTATTCCCGCAATAAAAGCGACCGTTAAAAGTTTTAGCGTTAAAACTCTCGGAAGCGGATCTTCGGACGAGCTTCCGATAACTTTACTCTATAAAGTAATTGCGGCTGCGTTTGCGCTTTTTTTCTTGGCGGGATATTTTACTTCCGACATAAGTTTTTTTACGGCGCTCGTTGTTTCGCTTGTCAGCACGGTTTGGCTTCTCTTTGCGGGAATCATTGTTTCGCAGGCGACGGGAATGACGGACTGGACTCCGATAAGCGGAATGTCTTTAATTGCCGTGGCGCTGCTGATGATGTTTTTAACTTCGGATCAGATTGTTACCGCTGTGTTAATCGGCGCGGGCGTTTCAGTTGCAATAGCCGAGAGCGCCGATATGATGCAGGATTTGAAAACCGGTTATCTCGTAGGAAGCATTCCGAAAAAGCAGCAGAAGCTGCAGCTTATTGTCGCGGGTCTCGGTCCTTTGATTTCAATAAGCGTTATGCTTCTTATTTGGAATTCCGGCGGAACAGATCCTGTAACGGGAGCGCAATTGCCGGGTTTTGGTCCGGGAACAAATATCGAAGCGCCGCAGGCGGTTGCGCTTGGAGCTACAATCGATTCGATTGTGGAGGGCAACGTTCCCGGAGATAAATTTTTAGCGGGCGGAATTATCGGCGCGCTCCTTTCGTTTACGTCAATTCCCGGTCTCGGCGTTATTATGGGAATCGCAATGTATCTTTCAATGAAATACATTTTGCCCTACGGTTTGGGAAGTTTGATCGGGTTTATTACAATTAAGCGGAAAGGAAAGCGTTGGTCCGAAAAATGGGGCGTTCCGTTTGCTGCGGGATTGATTCTCGGCGAGGCGCTGTTAATTATTGTTTTCGCCTTGCTGAAAGTCGGCGGAATTGTTTAGGCAATGAACAATGAACAATTTACAATGAACAACCTGTCGCAGCGTAGTGAAACGAAGCCGGACCTGTCGCGGCGTAGCAAAGCGAAGCCGGACCTGTCTCGGCGGAGCGAAACGGAACCGGATGAAGAATTTGTTCCAGAGAAATATTTTTAAGGACGGAAAAAAACGAATAAAGATTGAAGTTTGTAAAAAATGAAAAATAAAATTGTAAATATCGTTATTGTTATCTCTTTAATTTTTGCGGCGTTTTTCGCGGCGAAAATTCCCACAATGTGGACGGGTTTTGCATTATCTTCCGCAATTATGTTGGGCGCAATTTTATTGCAGAGACGAGAAAGAAAAGCGTTGTTCGCCGATTCTCAGTCGGACGCTTTAACGCTTAACGATTTTTTTTCTTCTCTGTTAAAAGTTAAAGAAAAATTAGAGGAATATTCAAAAGCGCCGACGGAGTATTTTACGAAACAAGTCGAAGACGATTTGGAAGATATTTTACCCGAAGTTGATAATTACAAAATGGGAATAATCGAAAATATCGGCGTGGAAAAATATACGGAAATAATTACGACTTACGCAAACGGCGAAAGGCTCATAAACAGAGGCGTTTCGGCGGCAATCGATCAATACTCCGCCGCCGCTAAGGAATATTTTAATTCGGCTTTGCCGATAGTAAACGAAACAATTAAAATTATTAACAAAATAAAATGATAAAAATGGAAGATAGAAAAAGTATTAAACTGGGGAAAAAGATTCGCGATGCGATGAATCTTCAAAACATAAGCGTAAAAACGCTTTCGCAGAAAACCGGAATTGAACTGCAGACTCTTTATTCGATTTTAAACGGTCATCATCAGCCGAGCGTTGAAAAGCTGCAGGCTATCTGTTCGGAGCTGCAGCTAAGCGTGGACGCTCTGCTTGATTTGGAAGTGAACACCTTTCCGATATACGCTAGACCGTTCGAAGGAAACTTAAGCTACGCAAAGTTCGAGGATATTTGGCTCGGAGAAAACGGAGGCGAAAGAATTTCCGTTTCGAGAAATCTTTCCGTGATGAATCAATCGGAAGAATTGCGCCGCGAAGTTTTGAGGAACATTTACGGTTTCAAAAACGACGAGCTGGATATTGCGATAGAGTCTTTTCGGAAAAGAAAAGAAGTGATTGCAAAGAAAGAAAAAAGCAGGCTCGAGATAGTCGTTTACAGCGAGATTCTGGATTTTATTTATCAGCGTTCCCCTTACGATTTGCTCTCGCCGGAATTGATTTTTGAGAGTATCGAAACTGTTATTGACAGGCTGGAAAACGACCCGCTGAATTTTGAAGTCGTTTTAATTCCCCGCCAATATTTTTTGGTGAATTATGAAATTCTTCAAAGAGAAGTTATTCTCTTTGATTTGGGTTCCGTCTTTTTCAGGCAGACTCATTCGGATATACTGCAGCATTTTCTTAAAGAAGTAGAGATGCTGAAATTTAAAAAAGCGAAAATCGCGGAAAGAAAAAGAGTAATTAAATTTTTTAAGGAACATCTTAATGCGGCAAGAGAAGGAATTGATCTTACAAGAACTGCTTAAAACTATTGAAGACTTGATAAGATTCAAAACAGTTGACGGAAATTACGACGAATTTTACGCTTCGGTTGAATACATCGAAAAGTTTTTCGAGGGAACTGGCGTTTTTATTCAAAAACATTTTTTCGGAAAATATCCGGCGTTGTTCATTTCTACAAAAGAGACGAAAACGCCTGAGATAATGTTTCAAGGTCACGTTGACGTTGTGAACGGAAACCCCGAACAATTTATCCCGAAAATAGAAGGCGATAGGCTTTACGGACGCGGAAGCGTTGATATGAAAGGCTTTGACGCGCTCGCCTTACATTTGATTAGAGAACTTGCGCTGAGCGGCGGCGATTATGACGTCGGGCTTATGCTTACTTTCGACGAAGAAGTGGGAAGCGAAAACGGCGCGTCCAAAATGGCGGAGCTTGGTTATGGCGGAAAAAAAATATTCAACGGCGACGGCGGTTACAATTTCGCGGTAATCCACGGCGAAAAAGGAATTCTAAAAATTAAGCTCGAAGTTTCGGCTAAGCCGGGAAGACATCCGTATGTGTGGAAAGGGAAAAACGCTTTCGATTTATTGATTGACGATTACCGCGCAATCTCAAAACTGTTTCCAGAAAACGGAATTGCGACGGAAGACGACAACTGGCATTCGACTTTTTCAATTTACGACGTTAAAATTGAAAACGATGAATTCTATCCGCCGAAACGCGCGGAAGCGAAAATGAATATTTATTTTACCGACGATTTAAGCGTTAACCAACTTCTCGTAAAAATATTATCGGCTGCGCAATATACAAGAATTAAAAAGATTACCGGCAGCGAACGGGTTTTCTTAAATCCGAACGATAAATGCGTCGTGCGTTTGAAAGAGATAATGGAACAAAATTTCGGGAGAGAAATTATCATCAGAACGGAAAACGGATCGTCGGACGCGAGATATTTTACAAACGCGGGCGCGCCTATCGTTATTGTGAAAGTCGTAGGAGAAGATTTCCACGGCGATAACGAACGCCTTAAAATCCCGTATCTTCTTCCGCTTTACGACTCAATGAAAGAGTTTGTTTATCAGGCGGTTAACAAGGAAAAGATATTTGAAGGGGAGACGCATTGATGAATCGTTTTCGTATGATATTGATTGTTGCGGAGATTGTGGGAGCGTCTCTCTTTGCCCAAACGGGTTTTACCGGGACGCTTGTCAATCCGCCCGTTGCAACCCGACAGTTAGGCCCAGCAATCTTTTTTAACGCAAGCGTTCTGAAAACCTTTGCCGAAAACGAAGGAGACGTTTTTACGTTTTCAAACAAAGGGAAAAAGGAAGTTTTACGCGCATACCTTTTCTTCGGCGGAGATACGACTTTTGCGATGTACAGAGAATATGCGGAAAAACTCGGTTTGGAATACGGGAAAAAATATTCAATCGGGATTGCAAAAAAAGGAAACGAAGAAAATGTTTTAGAGCCGAAAAGAATTGAGTTCGAAGTTGAAAATTACAAAGGAAATTTGAAGAAATGGAACGGAATAGCGCTCGGAGCGCCGCACGGCGATTGCGATAACGAAACCGGAGCCGTCGTTAAATTAGCCGCGGAACTTTACGGCATTCCCGCAACGGCCGCTTACGGCTGCCGCGTTTCTTACAGAGGAATCTGGTTCGACTGCAACAGACCGCTGATGAAACTTCCTAAAGAAAACGGACGAGGCGTTATTCCGGAAAGGGTTTGGAACGATAAAGCCGAACAAAAATACAAGACTTACCAAGATTCCGTTTGGGCAAATTCAAATTTGAAGTTCGGAAAAAGATTTAAACTTTTCACAAGTTTCCACGGTCACGATTTAACGGTAAAGTTAAAAAACGGTATGCGTCTTGAGCGTCCGGTTATCGAAGGAATCGGCGTCGGCTTTACAAAAGACGAACTTCGAAAAATAAAAGCGTTCTACAACGAACATAAAAACGAATACTACAAAAATCCGCCCGCGCTTTATTTCGGAAATCTTCCCGAAGACAGAACGTACGAATACGCCGGAGTGAAACTGAACTTTTTCTATTCCGGATTGGGAACGCGAACTTACGGTTCGCTGCGCAGCGATTTGGTGGAACGCGCTTTACATTTTGAAACGCCGAACACGATGCGGATAAATCCGAATGTTCAACCGAAAACCGCGAAACTGTTGAACGATATTTACGCGTTCATTGTTGATTCCATTTTTACGGCGGAGAAGCAAGTTGGCAAAATTCCGGAAGCGGCGGCTCCGAAAAATTTTGGAAAAATGAAGAGAATTCCTGAAGGCGTATTTGTAATGGGCGCGCCGGAAGGTTTCGGATGGTCGAGCGAACATCCGCAGAGAAATATTTTTACCGATGATTTTGAAATTGACGCCAATGAAGTTACAAATATTGAATACGCGGAATTTCTGAATAAATCTTTTGCGCGGGAAAAGATAATTGTTCAAAACGGAGTCGTAAAAGACGCGGAAACAGTCGAGCGTATTTTATGCGATCTGCAAAGCGGAAATCCTTTTTCCGAGTTGTTATTTGAGGATGGAAAGTTTTTAGTTAAAAGCGAAAGAGAATATTTTCCCGTGATTTACGTCAGTTATTTCGGCGCGGAAAAATACGCCGAGTTTAACGGCAAACGCTTGCCCACGGAAGCCGAATGGGAAAAAGCCGCGTCGTGGCTGGACGGGAGAAAATATCTCTATTCAACCGTTCACGGAACGCCGGACGAAAATGCAATTAATTTTGAAGACAGCGGCGATCCGTTCGAAGGAGAATTGCCCGGCACAAGCCCTGTCGGATTTTTCGGCGAGGGAATTAACGGACTGAACGATATGAGCGGCAACGTTTGGGAGTGGTGCTCCGATTATTATTCATATACGCAATTAAAAACCTACAACGAAAAAATAACTAAGAATCCGCAAGGACCGAAAAGCGGCTCAATGAAAACTATTCGCGGCGGCGCGTGGAACACGGAACCGGTCGTTACGAGAACGACGATGCGGCTCGGAATAAATCCTAATGCGCGGTTGGTGAATTTGGGTTTCAGATGCGCGAGGTAAGAAATAGGAGATAGGAGCTAGGAGTTGGGGGAAATGAGATTTTATAATTGAAAAAGCGATGTTTAGAAAATTTGAATACATATCGATATTATTTTTGATTGCTTCAGCGACGTTCGCGCAGAGCGTTGACGTTGGCGCCGCTGAAATAATTGCCGAGAATTG
>JAADIR010000101.1 GCA_013151245.1 Chlorobiota bacterium | reverse complement strand
TACCGACGCGCTTCCGGTCAAACTCACTTCCGGAATTTACTACTATGCTCTCGAAAGCGGAAACTTCAGAGCGACGAAGAAGTTGGTTCTGTTGCGATAAAAGAAAATAAAAATATTTTACATTTGAAGCCTGGGAAATTTTATCCGGGCTTTTTTATTGAAAAAACAAAGGAGTTGGAAAATGGACGAATTTATGCAAGCCGCAATCGATGAAGCAAAACTCGGACTTGACGAAGGCGGAATTCCAATCGGGTCGGTTTTGGTTCACGATGGAAAGATTATCGGACGCGGACATAACCGGAGAGTTCAAAAGGGGAGCGTCGTTCTCCACGCTGAAATGGACGCGCTGGAAAACGCCGGAAGGCAGCCGGCTTCGGTTTACAGAGAATCGACGCTTTATACGACTCTTTCGCCTTGCCCAATGTGTTCAGGCGCGGTTATGCTTTACGGTATAAAAAAAGTGGTAATCGGAGAAAACGAAACTTTCATGGGGGACGAGGAATTGCTGGTTTCCCGCGGCGTGGAAATTAACGTCGTTCATAACGGCGAATGCGTTGAGATTATGAAAAATTTCATCGAAGAAAAACCTGAATTGTGGAATGAAGATATCGGAGAATAAATTTTCCCCATTTGTGTTATTTGTCAACGCAATAGGTTAATGTTTTTTCTATTTTTGTCCGTCGCATTTTTTTTGCTTTGGAGAATGTCTTATAAGATATTGTAAATCAAGAAATTATGCTTGACACTTAAAGTGATTTTTCATAATATTGATGTAACTGATTTATTCTTATTGAAAGGGGATAGATAATTAATAAGGATTCACTACAATTCCGTTACAAAGGGGACAGTTTTTTATCCGACAAAGCGGATGAAATTTTGGTAGGCGCTACATATTCTGTCGAGAATAAAGAAAACTATTCTCACGGCGGAGAAGGTTTCCGTTCATATTCGGCGCTAAATGAAATTCCTTACGAAAGTTCAATTGCCGCTGAAATATTTAATCCTTCAAAGATTTATGAAAATTTAATCAGATCATTAATAACGGCGTTAAGTATCTTTGCCGCTATTTTCTTTCTGAAAGAGATATTTTCCGACAGATCTTATTTTTCTTATTCGTTGGATAAATCGACGATATTATTTTTAGGGATATATTTTTCGATGTTCATCGGGGGAGTTTTTTTCTTTGCGAAGAAAAAAAAGATAAAAATTAAATTACGAAGCGGATTTTTATTTATAAACAGTTTCCCATCCCTAAACCAAAAAATTCCCGTAAACAGAATTATTTCATGCAAAGTTAACGTATTAAAATCCAACCGTTTTAACGGTGAATCGTCATTACAAATTCCATTGAGCGAAGACGGAACTTATTCGTTCAATCTGAATTCGGGAGTTGTCGTAACTCTTGTCAACGGAAAAAGTCTTTTCATCGGTTCTTCCAATTCGTAAATTTTTTCGCTTCATCCAAAAATAACATCGTGGATTCCCGCCTGCCGGTAGGCAAGCCTTCGCGGGAATGACTATTCGTAAGTAAAAAGTAATTTCAATTTTTTTATGTTGTTAATACTTGCTTTAAAGCGACGAGAATTTCTAGTCTCTTCGTATTAATACTTAAAATTCTTTTTTTTCTGATTTTGAACTTGTATCTGCGTCCAAACCTTACCGATTTATAATTTCAATAGACAAACAAGTCTTTATTTTGGATAGATTTATTCATATTTTTCAATCTTGTAAAAAAATATTCTCGCAATTTGGAAACGTTTCTTTTAATTATTGAAAATAAAATAAAACAGTCCGTTAAAAGCGGCATATCCGTTAAAAAACGCATTATTTTACGGTTCGGAAATTGTTTTATATTGACAAGGAAAATCAAGTAACTAATCTTAAATATAGAGGTCTCTATGGAAAGAAAAAAAATAACAATTGACGGGAATGAAGCCGCCGCAAAGGTTGCCTTCAAACTCAGCGAGGTAATCGCAATTTATCCGATTACCCCTTCTTCGCCGATGGGCGAGCATTCCGACGCTTGGTCTGCCGACGGGAAAAAAAATATTTGGGGAACCATTCCTTCCGTTACCGAGATGCAGAGCGAAGGCGGCGCTTCGGGCGCGGTTCACGGCTCTCTGCAGGCGGGCGCGCTAACAACTACTTTTACCGCGTCTCAAGGTTTGCTTTTAATGATTCCGAACATGCACAAAATTGCGGGCGAATTAACTCCGGCGGTATTTCATGTTTCCGCGCGTTCTTTAGCAGCGCAGGCGCTTTCTATTTTCGGCGATCACACCGACGTAATGCAGGTAAGACCGACGGGATTTGCGCTTATCGCTTCCGGCTCGGTTCAGGAAGTTCACGATATTGCCGCAATTACTCACAAAGCTACTTTGGAATCAAGAATTCCTTTCCTTCACTTTTTCGACGGTTTCAGAACGTCGCATGAAGTTCAGAAAATTGAAGAATTGACGGAAGATGATTTGAAACAATTAATTGATAACAGTTTTGTTCACGCTCATCGCGGCAGAGCGCTGAATCCCGATAAACCGGTTCTGCGCGGTTCTTCTCAAAATCCCGACGTTTATTTCCAAGGAAGAGAAACCGTTAACAAATATTACGACGCTACGCCGGAAATAGTTCAGAACGCAATGAACAAATTTGCCGAGATCACGGGCAGACAATATAAACTTTTCGATTATTACGGCGCTCCGGACGCAAAACGCATCGTCGTTCTTATGGGTTCCGGCGCGGAAACGGTTAAAGAAACGGTAGAATATCTTACCGAAAGAATGGAAGAAAAAGTCGGCACCGTCGTCGTTCGTTTATACAGACCGTTTTCCGTTAAGCATCTTCTCGACGCTTTCCCGAAAACAGTTGAAAGCATTGCGGTTCTCGACAGAACAAAAGAACCGGGCGCGCACGGCGAACCTCTTTATCTCGACGTTATGACGGCGTTTGCCGAAGCGATGAGTTCGAAAGAGAAACCGTTTGAAAATATGCCCAAAATAGTCGGCGGAAGATACGGACTTTCATCAAAGGAATTTACTCCGGCGATGATTAAATCGGTATTCGATAATCTTAAAAAAGAAGAACCTAAAAATCATTTTACGGTTGGAATTAAAGACGACGTTACATTTACAAGTCTTGATTTTGACCCGAGTTTTATTATTGAAGATCCCGAAGCGACCAAATGTATGTTCTACGGATTAGGTTCCGACGGAACTGTTGGAGCAAATAAAAACTCGATTAAAATTATCGGGGAGCAAACGCCAAACTACGCTCAGGGATATTTTGTTTACGATTCTAAAAAATCCGGTTCCACAACCGTATCTCACTTGAGGTTCGGAAAGAAACCTATCCGCTCGACTTATCTTCTTCAAGAAGCTGATTTTGTGGGATGTCATCTATTTGTGCTTCTCGAAAAATTTGACGTGCTTGAAAAAATCAAAGAAGGCGGAACGTTTTTACTGAACTCGCCTTACGACACGGATGAAGTATGGGATAAACTGCCCAAGAAAGTTCAGCGCCAAATCATTGAAAAGAAATTGGACTTTTACGTTGTTGACGCTTACGAAGTAGCGAAAAATACGGGAATGGGCGCAAGGATAAATACCGTTATGCAGACTTGTTTCTTCGCTATCTCCGGCGTTCTTCCAAAGGACGAAGCGATTGCAAGAATTAAAGATACAATCCAAAAAACATACGGCAGCAAAGGCGAAGCGATTGTTAAGAAAAACTTTGCGGCTGTTGACCAGACCTTGGAGCATTTGAAAAAAATAGAATATGGAAGCGAGGTTACAAGTCAAATCTCATTGCCGCCGGTTGTTTCCGATAAGGCGCCGGAATTTGTTAAAGACGTTCTCGCGCAACTGATTGCGGGTAAAGGGGACGACGTTCCCGTAAGCCAAATACCGGCGGATGGAACTTTCCCGACCGCTACTGCAAAATGGGAAAAACGAAACGTAGGTCTCGAAGTTCCCGTTTGGGAAACCGACCTTTGTATTCAATGCAACAAATGCGTAATTGTCTGTCCCCACGCCGCTATCAGAGCGAAAGTTTACGACAAAGACGTTCTTAAAGACGCTCCGGCGACGTTCAAATATATGGACGCAAGAGGCAAAGAAGACGCGGACAAAGCTTACACATTACAAGTAGCGGTTGAAGACTGCACCGGCTGTCATCTCTGCGTTGAAGTTTGTCCGGCGAAAGACAAATCGGAAGTCAAGAGAAAAGCAATCAACATGGCGGAACAAATTCCGCTTCGCGTAACCGAAAGAGAAAATTTCGATTTCTTCCTCGATATTCCTGAATACGACAGAAAGAAACTCAAAATAAACACCGTCGCCGGAAGCCAATTCCTCGAACCGCTGTTCGAATTTTCCGGCGCTTGTCCGGGCTGCGGCGAAACGCCTTACGTAAAATTAGTCTCGCAGTTGTTCGGCGACAGAGCCGTTATTGCAAACGCAACCGGATGTTCTTCAATTTACGGCGGAAATCTGCCGACGACTCCTTGGGCGGTTAACAAAGACGGACGCGGTCCGGCTTGGAACAATTCTCTCTTTGAAGACAACGCCGAATTCGGTTTGGGAATGAGATTGGCTATCGACCGCGATACCGAATTTGCGAAAGAACTTCTTCATGATTTAAGGGATGAAGTAGGCGCCGAATTGGCGGATGCAATTATTAATGCTTCTCAAAAATCGGAAGTCGAAATTGAAGACCAGCGCGGCAGAGTGGCGGAACTTAAAGCCAAATTGGAAGGAATGAATTCGGACAAAGCGAAAGAACTCCTTTCATTGATTGAATATCTCGTCATTCGTTCGGTTTGGATTATGGGCGGCGACGGCTGGGCTTACGATATCGGTTTCGGCGGTTTGGACCACGTTCTTGCTTCGGGCAAAAACGTCAATATTCTCGTCCTCGATACCGAAGTTTATTCAAACACCGGCGGTCAGCAGTCTAAAGCGACCGGACTAGCCGCAGTCGCCAAATTTGCCGCCGCGGGTCGTCCTTCGCCCAAAAAAGATTTGGGAATGATGGCGGTTCAATACGGCAACGTTTACGTGGCGCAAATTGCAATGGGCGCAAACGACGCGCATACTCTTAAAGCGATTCTGGAAGCGGAAGCCTACGACGGTCCTTCGCTTATTATTGCTTACAGTCACTGTATCGCTCACGGTTACGATATGAGATACGGAATGGAGCACCAGAAGCTGGCGGTTGACAGCGCTTATTGGCCGTTATATAGATACAATCCCGATAATACGAAACTCGGTAAGAATCCGTTTAAGCTCGATTCCAAACAGGCAAAAATCAAATTGGAAGATTATATCTACACGGAAACGCGCTACAAAATGCTAACCAAAATGCATCCCGAAAGAGCGAAAGAGCTTTTAATTAAAGCTCAAAAAGAAGTTGAGAAGAAATGGAACGTTTATTCCCAACTTGCTAAAATGGATTTTTCGAGCGTTAAAGACGAAGAAACGGAATAGATTAATTTCCGCCGCTCTTAATTGAGCGGCGGATTTTTTATAAAAAGTTTAATGGAGTTAAAATGGACTTAACAACAAAATATCTCGGATTAGAATTAAAAAATCCGGTCGTGGTTTCAGCGTCTCCGCTTTCGCAGAACGTTGCGGATGTGAAGAAGTTGGAAGACGCCGGCGCCGCCGCGATTGTGGCTTATTCTCTGTTTGAAGAACAAATCACTCATGAATCCGGAGAGCTTGATCACTTTTTGTCGCATCACGCGGAAAGCTACGCCGAAGCGACTTCATATTTCCCGGAACCGGAAACTTTTGTAACCGGACCGTATGAATATCTCGATCACATTGCAAATCTCAAAAAAGCGGTCGGTATTCCGGTTATCGGAAGTTTGAACGGAGTAAGCGCGGGCGGTTGGGTCGATTACGCCAAAAGCATTCAAGACGCCGGAGCGGACGCTTTGGAGTTGAATATCTACTACGTCGCCACCGATCCTGATTTAACTTCCAAAGAAGTTGAGGATATGTACATCGAAACAATTGAAGCGGTTAAGAAAAATCTTAACATTCCCGTTGCGGTAAAATTGGGACCGTTCTTTACTGCGTTTGCCAATTTTGCAAAACGCGTTGATAACGCCGGCGCGGACGGATTGGTCCTTTTCAACAGATTTTATCAGCCCGATTTCGATTTGGAGAAATTGGAAGTCGTTCCGCATCTCGAACTGAGCGGCAATTGGGAAATGAGACTTCCGCTTAGATGGCTTTCCATTCTTCACGGAAACGTAAAAGCCGACTTAGCCGCCACAAGCGGAATTCACACCGGAACGGACGTTATCAAAATTATGATGGCGGGCGGAAAAGTAGCGATGATGGCTTCCGAACTTCTGAAAAACGGAACGGATAGAGTCTCCGGCGTTATTACCGAAATCAAAGAATGGATGGAAGAAAAAGAATACGAATCGATTCAACAAATGCAGGGAAGCATGAGCCAAAAATCTTGCGCCGAACCCGCTTCCTTTGAAAGAGCGAATTATATGAAAACTCTTCAGAGTTACAGAGCGTAAATTCCATTTGTTGAATTGAATAAATTTAATGCCGCCTTCGGGCGGTTTTTTATTTTAAACATTTTCCGCAAATAATTTCTTTTCGAATTAAGCTATTAGTAAAGCGAAACTCCCGTTTCGCTAATCCTGGAAATTGCCGTCGCTTTAGCTGGAAAACAAAAATATTGTTCGTCATCGCGAGGATTCCGACGGCAGTCGGAAGACGCGGCGATCTACCGGTTTTCTGCACGCTGCGACAGATTCCTTCGCTTCGCTCGGAATGACGGCGGAGCGTTGGGTTTTTGAGATTTTTGAATAACGAAAAAAAGTAGAAAAAATGATAAACAGTATCGAGGCGATACTATTGTAAAACTTTCGAGGCTTTAAAATCAAATCGTCCTGATGAATCGGGACTCAGCAATCTGCGTTACGGCGATTGTAACACAGATTGCTTTGCAATCTGTGAGTTAGAAAAACCGTGAATGAAATTAGTTGCGTTACAATTTTGAATGAAGAAAAATGAAGAAAAAAAATGAAAAACCCCGTAGGGGTGGCATTATTGTAACGCTAGTGTGACTTAAAAATCAAATCGCAGATTGCCCGTCCCAATTCATCGGGACAAAGCAATCTACGCTGCAACAAAGCCGCGATAGCGGCGATATTATGGTAAAAAAGAGAAAAAGAAAAAATGAAAAACCCCGTAGGGGTGACATTATTGTAAAACTACCGTAACTTTAATATAAATCGCAGATTGCCCGCTTCGCTAATCAATCTGCGTTACAAGTCAAACGTTTTTGTTCAACTCCGTAGGGATGTAATTCTTGTAGAAAATAAAGAAAAAGAAAAAAACAAAACCCCATCGGGGTGACATTATGGTAAAATGTGTGGAAATAAAAAATAATTCAAATTAAAACTTTAATTAATTAAAACAATTCCGATAATAAGTCATTAAATCTTTTTTTAATTCTAATATCGGTCAAATGAAAGATTCCGACAAATCGAAATTGCAGCTTCTGAAAGAATTGGAAGAGTTGAAAATAAAAATCTTCCAGCTTGAAAGAAAAAACGCGAAAGAAGTTGAACCCGATTCCACGCTGCTGCAGAACAAAGTGCTAACCCGCGCATTATTGAATATTCCAACCGACGCCGTGATGTTAATCGATTTGGACGGAACGCTGCTCGACGTTAACGAAACAACAGCGCGAAGATACGTTACGTTTGTAGAGAATCTTGTAGGAACAAACATTTCGGAAATACTTTCGAAAGAAAATAAGGAACGAGTTCCCGAATACATCGCCAAAGTTATTGAAAGCAAAAACCCTTTCCGCTTTGAAGACGAAAGATTTGATATTTGCAACGACATTGTTCTTTATCCCGTTTTCGGAATCGACGAAAGCGTTGAGAACATCGCGGTAGTTTCTCGCGATATTACAAATCTTAAAAACGTACAGCGCCAGCTCGAATCTTCGCTTTTAAAATATGAAACTTTAATTAAGGCGATACCGGATATGTTTGTTCGCTGTTCACGCAGCGGAGTCATTCAGGATTTCCATTTGCCGCACAACGATTTTCCTCTTCCGTTCGACGGCGCGAGCGTAGGAAAACCTTTGTTCGGTCTTTTGCCGACGAAGTATCAACACACATTTATTTTTACCGTGGAAAAGGCGTTTCAGACCGGCAAACTTCATCTCGTTGAAATGACGCTAGGGCGGAACGAAAAGCGGCGGATTTTGGAAGCGCGCATTATTCCCGAAAACGAACAGTGGTTCCTCGTAATGATTCGCGAGATAACGGAACAGAAACTTATTGAAGAAAAATTAATCGAAGCGAAAGAAAAAGCGGAAAACGCCGATAAATTAAAATCCAATTTTCTCGCGCAAATGTCGCATGAAATAAGAACGCCGATTAATTCCATAATCAGTTTTACTTCAATTCTAAAACACGAACTTTATAATTCGTCGCCGGAGGATTTGAAAGAATGTTTTCAAAACATCGACAGCGGCGGAAGGCGATTGATAAGAACGATGGACTTGCTTCTGAACATGGCGCAAATTCAAACAGGCGAGTTTGAACTGATTAAAAAGAAATTGGACCTAAAAGATATCTTAAAACGCGTAGTCCCCGAATACGAGCGGAGAGCCGGCGAGAAGAACCTCTTCTTTTCATTCAGGAGTGAAATTGACGAAGCCGAGATTGAAGGGGACGAATATTCGGTTATTCAAATCTTTCATAATTTATTCGACAACGCGGTTAACTATACCGAAAAGGGAAACGTTGATATCAAGCTCTATGAAAACGGAGCTTCTTTTAAAGTGGACGTCAGCGACAGCGGAATTGGAATCGACGAACAATTTCTGCCGGAAATATTTCTTCCGTTTACGCAGGAGCAAACCGGCTACACGCGCAAATTTGA
>JAADIR010000017.1 GCA_013151245.1 Chlorobiota bacterium | reverse complement strand
CCGTCTTTGCTGCGCTTTCCGAGATAAATTCTCCATTCTCCATTTTCCATTATCAATTATTTTCTTAACTTTGCTTTCGTATGAAAAGAAAATATCTTGTTATTGTAAATCCGGTTGCGGGTAAAGGAAAAGGGGAGAAGGCTTATCATGAAATTAAGGAATTTCTTTCCGATAAATCGTTAGATTACGAAATTGTTTTAACCGAACGTCCTGAACATGCAAAAGAAATTACGCGGATGAAAAGCGCTGAATTCAACGTTATAGTCGCCGTCGGCGGAGACGGAACAAACAACGAAATTATTAACGGACTGGATTTTGAGAAAGAAAAAATATTCGCCGTCGTTCCAATCGGATCGGGGAACGATTTGGTTCATAACTATCCTTATCCTAAAGATATCGATGAAATATTTAAGACAATATTTGCCGAAGAAATTAACGTTATGAATATCGACGTCGGTAAAATTATTTACAAAGAACAAAATTCGAGCGAGAGTAAAACGCATTATTTTATCAACGGACTCGGAATCGGATTCGACGCGTTTGTGGCGTATTTGAATCAGCAAAATAAAACTTTAAGCGGAATCGCTTCCTACATACTCGCCGTAGGAAAAGCGTTAAAAACATACAAACCGTTTGAGATTGATTTTGCAACTGAAACGATCAAAGAAAAAGGAGAGAAAATGCTCCTTGCAATCGGAAACGGAGTGTCCGCGGGCGGCGGTTTTTATCTAACGCCAAACGGAATCGTGAACGACGGTCTTCTTGAATTGTGCGTTTTGGATACCGTAGGCAAAGCCGAATTGATGGCGAAACTTCCTTTAGCGCTTATCAATAAAGTGGACAAAATAAGACAAATATCATTAAGCCGATTCAAACGCTTGAAAATTAATGAAATTTCTCCGACATTTGTTCACGCCGACGGAGAAACTGTCGCTACAAAATTGATTTCCGCAGAAATCTCTTTAGCGCAAAATAACAAATTGAAAATTATCACCGGATAAATAGATGTTAGCAAAACGACCGAAGCACAGAATTTTTGATTACGAACCGCGATTTTTCGATCCGGAAAAAGACGAAACCGAAAAAAGGAAAAAACGACTGAAATTTCGTTCTCACAGTTTAGCGCATAGAAAAACGCGTTCTCCTTTTTTTTGGCTGATTTTTGCCGCGGCTGTTGTTTATATTTATCTTGTTTTTTCAGGTTCCATTTGAATTGTGAGTAGTCGATTCAAAAGGAGAGACATAAGTTTATTGTTTTCGGCTAGATAAATCGTAGTTTACATAATATACATTATAGGAATTATTTCGATTTTCTTTGTTTTTAACAGGCAATCAAATATTTTATCAATTTAAGTTTTTATTATGACAAACATTCTCATTATCGACGACGAAAAAGAAATTTGCGAAAGCATAAAAATGATTCTTGAATACGAAGATTACGAAGTAGATTATTCTACCGATTCTTCTCAAGGATTAAACAAACTTCTTTCGGGAAATTTTGACGCTGTTTTGCTCGACATTCAAATGCCCGGCAAAAACGGATTTGAAGTTTTGCAGGAAATATCCCAAAACGATATTCTCACGAACGTAATTATTATCTCAGCTTACGGCAACGTTGAAAACGCAATCAAAGCTACAAAATACGGAGCGTTCGATTTTATTGAAAAACCGATTGACAGAGATAAACTTTTGATTTCCGTAAGAAACGCAGTTGAGCAGACTAAATTGAAGCGCGAAAATCTGAACTTGAAAGATTCGTCGGAGCTTTCAAATAAAATCATCGGCGAAAGCAAAGCGGTAAAAAGAATCTTTTCTGTAATCGACACGGTTTCCAGAACGGACGCACGCGTTTTAATTACAGGCGAAAACGGAACCGGAAAAGAACTCGTTGCGCGCGCTATTCACGAAAAAAGCGCTCGGAGCAAAAATAACTTTGTGGAGGTAAACTGCGCGGCAATTCCCGAAGAACTAATTGAAAGCGAACTTTTCGGACATATTAAAGGCGCTTTTACGGGAGCGGTTCAAAACAGAATGGGAAAATTTGAAAAAGCACATAAAGGAACGCTTTTTTTGGACGAAATCGGTGATATGAGTCTGCAAGCTCAAGCCAAAGCCCTCCGCGCGATTGAAAACGGAACTATCGAGCGCGTAGGAAGCGAGAAAAAAATACAGGTTGACGTCAGAATTATCGCAGCGACAAACAAAGACTTACAAAAAGAGATAAAAGAAGGTCGATTTCGGGAAGATTTGTATCATCGAATAAACGTGATCCCGATTGTAGTGCCGCCTCTGCGCGAAAGATCGGAAGACATTCCCCTGCTCGTTCGTCACTTTACCGATTTGCTTTCATTGCAAAACAATTTCCCCAAAAAGGAATTTACGGAAGACGCTATTGCAATGCTCCGCAAAGCCGAATGGCGCGGAAATATTCGCGAACTGCGGAACTTTATCGAACGGGCGATGATACTAATTCCGGATAAAAAGATTTCGGCGGAAGCTATCAAAGACTATTTGCCTCTCCCCTCTTTAACCGACGATAATTTATTTAATATACGCAATTCTTTTCAAGAATTTAAAGAAAAATCGGAAAAGGCGTTCATAATTAAACAACTCGAAGCAAATAGTTGGAATATAAGTAAAACGGCGGAAATATTGGATATTCAGAGAAGTCATCTTTACAACAAGATGAAAAAATATAATATTTCGAAGGAATAATCTTAAAATAGGAATGACGGCAGTTTTGAACGCGATAAAAGGCGAACAAGAATAAATAGCTGATAATATATGCCGAAACTAATTGTAAATTCAAAAACCATCATTCATAATTATTTGCTCTTAATTGAACCGCTCTGCGGTTCTAATTTGTTCTTTTTCGTTTATTCCCTTATGCTTCGCATAAGGTTATTCAAATTTGACTGCTCCGCAGTCATAAAAGGTTACAAGTCCGAAGGACTTGAATATGAATAACTCCGAGCAACGCTCGGAGAAATAAAAATAATTTAACTTAACAACTACGACTTGTCTCGGCGAAGCGCAGCGAAGACGGGAGTAGTTGATTAAGAACTAAATTTTATCTAAATTCTTATTTTGGACAGATATGAGTTAAAACAAAAATATGGAATATTTTTTAACGGACAAATCTTTGACGCTTATATTTTTATATCTGATTTAATAAAATCCGCAAAAAAATCCATTATTTTAATTGACAATTACATTGACGAGACGGTTTTAACTTTATTTAGTAAAAATAAAAATATTAGCGTTAATATTAAAATCATTCATAAATGTCATATCGAAATGACAACTATTTACTGATTTGGTAGTTAATATTTACGCTCAATTTTTGATTGGATAAATAAACGAATACTCATTTAAAATAATTTCGGAGTAATTTATGAGCGAAACACTTTTTACAAAAATCGTTAAGCGCGAAATTCCGGCGGATATTGTTTATGAAACGGATAATGTTCTGGCTTTTCGCGACATAAGTCCGCAAGCCCCGGTTCATATTCTGATTATTCCAAAAGAGGAAATCGAATCAGTCAGAAATATGACGGGAGCGGAGCACGGCAAATTGTTAGGCGAAATGATTGACGCCGCAAACGAAATAGCTAAACAAGAAGGAATCTTCGAAGACGGATTCAGACTTGTTTTTAACGCTGGAGCAAAAGCGGGGCAAGCGGTGTTTCATCTTCACATGCACCTTCTCGGCGGAAGAGTTATGAAATGGCCTCCGGGCTGATCTATTTTTCGAACGCTTTATCGGAAATATCCTTGCGATAGAAAATACCGTTATATTTTATTTTATCTACCGCGCTATAACTAATTGATTTAGCGAGCGTTAAGTCGTTGGAATTAATGACGCTTGTAACGCCTAAAACGCGTCCGCCGTTTGTAACTATTTTTCCGTCGGTTTCTTTAGCTCCGGCGTGGAAAACAAGAACATTTTCTTGCTCCGCTTCGGCAATTCCTTTAATTTCGTAACCTTTTTCATATTTGCCCGGGTAACCTTCGGATACCGCAACGACGCAAACGGATGCTCCGCCATTGTAATTTATTGCGTTTTTATCAATTTTTTCCAATGCGGCGCTGTAAAGCAGCTTCAAAAAATCCCCTTCCAACAGAGGTAAAACCGCCTGTGTTTCCGGATCTCCGAATCTACAATTAAATTCAATTACTTTTGGACCTGATTTTGTTATCATCAATCCGGCATAAAGACATCCGTTGTAAAGAGCATTTTCTTCTTTTAGCGCGTTTAATGTCGGTATGATAATTTCATTTTCAATTTGTTCAATATCAACGTAATTATTTTTTAACTGAGATTGTCCGTCGAAAAATTTGACGATCGGAGCGGGAGCATACGCGCCCATTCCGCCGGTGTTTTTTCCCTTATCGCCGTCGAAAATTCTCTTGTGATCTTGCGACGGCGGTAAAATCACGTAATCCTTTCCGTCGGTTATCGCGAAAATCGAGACTTCTTCGCCTCGTAAAAATTCTTCGATTACGATCGTGTGCCCGGATTTACCGAACGCTTCGTCTTCAAAACAAGAGTCAACCGCGGAAACCGCTTCGTCGTAATTTTCACAAATCAAAACGCCTTTTCCGGCGGCGAGACCGGACGCTTTTACGACCACAGGGAATTCCGAATTCTTCAAATATTCCAACGCTTTTGATTTTTCATCTTTATTGAAAGAAGAAAACTCAGCCGTAGGAATTCCATATTTTTTCATTAATCTTTTTGAAAAAGATTTATCCCCTTCTATCATGGCGGCGGATTTATCTGGACCGAAAACCGGTATTCCGTTCTCGCGCAGAAAATCGCCTAAACCGTCAACCAACGGCAGTTCCGGACCTACGACTACCAAATCGATCGATTCGCTCTTTAAAAAACGGAGCGCTTCGCTTTGATTTGAAACGTCAAGATTAACATTTTTCCCGAGATTTTTCGTTCCGGTATTTCCGGGAATAATAAAAAGATTTTCCAACAATTCGCTTTCGGCAATTTTATATGCAAGCGCGTGTTCTCTTCCGCCGGAACCGATAACCGCAACGTTCATTTTACATCTCCTTTAAAAAGAATTGAAATTGTTTAATCAGTTCTTCCGTCAAATGAATTCTATTATGCTTTTCTACAAATTCTTCGTTTGGAATCGGCAGTTCATGTTTTTTGTAAAGCTCGTTTAGTTTCAGAAATAGGTTTTTAATTCCGTCTATATCGTCCGGTTCAACTATAAACGAAGCGCCGTATTCTTCGGCGGCGGTTTTGGCGGCTCCGTCCGGAACGCAAGCGATTATCGGTTTTCTCGTTCCGAAATATTCAAACAATTTTCCTGTTGAAACCGTTTCGTATCCGGGACCTTTTCCGACCATCGCCCATAATACGTCCGCCGATTTAATTTTCTGCGCCGCGTAAAGATGATTGAGATAACCGTGTTCTTTCACAAACTCCTGAAGATCGAGTTTTTTTACTAATTTTTGATTCTCTTTTCTAAAATGCCCCACAAATTGAAGCTCAATATTTCCGGCGACTTCCGGATTCTCGATAGTTAATTTTTTAAAGGCTTTCAAAAAATATTTCGGCGTGATCTTTTCATAAAAAATACCTGAATAAAGAATGTGTAATTTGTTATTCCCTTTGGGGATTGCAGGAACCTTTTCAAAATCTTCCGGATCAAAACCCTGCGGAATTATCATCACGTCTTCGAACGAAAGAAAAGGATATTGGAGCAGCAAACGTTCTTTAATTCTTCTGTTGATCACAATTATTTTATCCGATTTACGAAGCGCCGGATCTTCGAGCTTTTTGTGTTTGTATTTGTGATAAGGCGTAGGATTAAAGGCGAAATGATTTCCGAGCCACAAATCGCGGTAATCAATAATCAAAGGCAAATCAAATTCTTCTTTCAACTTAACGGCTTCAACAAAAGTTGAAAACGGCGGGGCGGAAACAAAAATGGCGTCGTAATTATTTTTCATCAATTCTTCGCGAGCCGTTTTATACGCTTTTTTCGACCAGAACTTTTTATTGTCGGGAATGAAAAGAGTTTTGCTTACGTTGCTGTAAAACTTTCTGATCCACTCGCGCGGCATTTTCATCGAACCCTTGTTTTTCAAAACGGAATTCGGATCTTTGCCGCCTACTCGGATGATATTTATGTTTGCTTCTTCGGCTTCTTTCATCAGGCTTTCGTCGTGCGCGAAATATCCCGTCGAGCCGGCTGTTATCACGGTCGGCTCCCAATTGAAGCGGTTCATAAATTTAGTGAATTTAAGCGTTCTCTGAACGCCGCTTAAACCCATCGGCGGAAAATAATACGCGAATACAAGAACTTTAAACATTTATCTTTTCTTCTTTTACTTTGATTGATAATTAGGAGATTCTTTTGTGATTATCACGTCGTGCGGATGACTTTCCCGCAATCCGGCGTTTGATATTTTTACAAACTCGGCGTTTTCTTTCATCTCTTGAATCGTTTTCGCGCCGCAATAACCCATAGAAGCGCGGAGACCGCCGACGAATTGGTAAACAGTATCAGCCAAAGGCCCTTTGTATGGTACGCGCCCTTCCACTCCTTCGGGAACGAGCTTTTTGATGTCGTCTTCCACGTCTTGGAAATATCTGTCTTTGCTTCCTTCTTTCATCGCGCCGATAGAACCCATTCCGCGATAAACTTTAAAACTTCGTCCTTCGAACAACACTTTTTCGCCGGGAGTTTCATCCACGCCGGCAAACATTCCGCCAATCATAATCGAATCGGCTCCGGCTGCAATTGCCTTTGCAACGTCGCCCGTTTGTTTGATTCCGCCGTCGGCAATAACGGGAACTCCGGTTCCTTTCAAAGCTTCGGCTACTTCCAGCACGGCGGAAATTTGCGGAACGCCGACTCCGGCGACAATCCGCGTCGTGCAGATGGAACCCGCGCCGATGCCGACTTTCACGGCGTCAACTCCGGCTTCAACCAAATCTTTCGCGGCTTCTTCCGTAACAATATTTCCCGCGACCAATTGAACGTCGGGGAAAGATTCTCTGATTTTCCTCACTGTTTCAATCACTCCCGCCGAATGTCCGTGAGCGGTATCAACAACAATAACGTCTGCGTTTGCGGCTACAAGAGCTTCCACGCGTTCCATTGTGTCGGAAGTAACGCCGACTCCGCCGCCCACTCTTAATCTTCCCAAATCGTCTTTACATGCATACGGATATTTTTTCTTTTTCGAAATATCTTTGAACGTTATCAAACCTTTCAAATATCCTTCCGAATCAACTACGGGCAGTTTTTCGATTTTATATTTTTGAAGTATGATTTGCGCCTGCTCCAAATCCGTTCCCATCGAAGCGGTGATTAAATTATCTTTCGTCATCACTTCGCTAACTAAAAGATTTAGATTCGGCTCAAAACGCAAATCGCGATTGGTTAGAATGCCGATCAGCTTTCCTTTGGCGTCGCAAATCGGGATGCCGGAAATTCTGTATTTCGCCATAATTCCGAGCGCGTCGGCTACCGTTTTATCCGCCGTCATCGTAATCGGATTGTTTATCATTCCGCTTTCCGAACGCTTTACTTTATCAACTTCCTCGGCTTGGCGCGCTATTGACATATTTTTATGAATAATACCAAGCCCGCCCTGAGCGGCCATTGCGATAGCCATTTGCGATTCGGTTACGGTATCCATCGCCGCGGAAACGAATGGAATGTTGATTTTTATTTTTCGCGTGAAAAAGGTCGAAACGTCCGTTTCGCGCGGCAGAACGTTTGATTTTGCCGGAAGTAGAAGAATGTCGTCAAACGTTATTCCTTCATATTTGATTTTGTCGTTCATCTGTTCCTCAAAAATAAATTATTATTCAAACGCCGAAAAGCCGGTTAAATCTTCGCCGATAATCAGCGTGTGCATTTCGTGCGTTCCTTCGTAAGTTTTCACCGATTCGAGATTCGCCGCGTGGCGCATTACCGGATATTCTCCGGTTATTCCGTTCGCGCCGAGAATTTCCCTCGCTTCTCTCGCTATTTTCAAAGCGTTCGCTGCGTTGTTTCTTTTCGCCATCGAAACGTGAGTGTGTTTCGCTTTACCTTCGTCTTTCATTCTTGCCAATCGATGGACAAGCAATTGGGCTTTGGTTATTTCGGTCGCCATTTCAACCAATTTGTGCTGCGTTAATTGGTAACCGGCAATCGGTTTGCCGAATTGCACCCTCGTTTTAGCGTAATTCAAAGCCGAATCGAAACATGCCTGCATTGATCCGATTACGCCCCAAGCTATTCCGTATCGCGCTTGATTCAAGCACATCAGCGGCGAGCGCAATCCTTTGCTCTCGGGAAGAATATTTTTTTCCGGCACAAATACGTCTTGAAAAATCAATTCCGAAGTAACCGACGCGCGGAGAGAATGTTTCCCTTTCATTTCGGGAGCTGAAAATCCTTTGAATTCCTTCTCGACTAAAAATCCGCGAATAACGCCGTCGAGTTTTGCCCAAACGACCGCCACGTCGGCGATTGAGCCGTTTGTAATCCACATCTTCGCGCCGTTTAAAAGATAACCGCCGTCAACTTTTTCCGCTTTTGTAACCATTCCGCCCGGGTTCGAGCCGTAATCCGGTTCCGTCAATCCGAAGCAGCCGATTTTCTCCCCTTTCGCCAATTTGGGAAGCCAAAAATCTTTTTGTTCATCGCTTCCGAAAGTGTAAATAGGATACATTACCAAACTGCTCTGCACCGAAGCGAAACTTCGTATCCCGCTGTCTCCCCTTTCGAGCTCTTGCATTGCGAGTCCGTAAGCTACGTTATTCATTTCCGCGCAATCGTATTTCTGCGGAAGCGTAATTCCGAAAACTCCGAGCTCCGCCATTTCTTTAACCAAATGAAACTGAAATTTTTCGTCGCGGTAATGCTCTTCGATAATAGGGATCACCCTACCGGAAACAAAATCGCGCACGGTATCGCGCACAAGTTTT